>NZ_ATVA01000017.1 GCF_000420485.1 Paucidesulfovibrio longus DSM 6739
GGAGGGGGGTCCGGGGGGAACCCTTTCTGCAAGAAAGGGTTCCCCCCGGAAGATTCTTCCAAGGATTCGCCATGCTCGACGACAACGCTCTGATTCTTGATTTTCTGCGCCGGACCATGGCGCACTACGGCCTTTGGTTCGCCGAGGCCGTGCACCAGGTCGGCCTGCCCCTGGCCCTGGAGGCCGAGCGCGAGGCGGGCGACCGCTGGCTGGCCATCGCGCTCAAGCGTCTGGCCAAGACCACGGGCCAGCCCATGAAGGACGGGCTGCCCGCGTTTTTGGCCGACATGGACGAGCAGAAGAAAACGGCCCTGCTGGAAACCCTGGCCGTGAACTGGCTGGCGGCGGACGGCGTCTGGTTCCAGGCCATCGAGACGCGCGCGGGCATGCACGACGCCAAGCGCGCCAACGACACCTGCTGGTCGCGCTTTTCGCCGCTGGAGGCCGCGCGCATCAAGGCGCTGCTGGAGCTGGAAGATGAGGCCGGGCTGGCGGGGCTCAAGGCGGCCCTGGGCTGCCGCCTCTACGCGCGCATCAACGAGCAGGAAATCGTGGACGAGGGCGATGCGGGCTTCACCTTCCGCATGACCCGCTGCCGCGTGCAGGACGCCCGCACGCGCAAGGGCCTGCCCGACTATCCCTGCAAGTCCGGCGGCTGCGTGGAATACACCAGCTTCGCCCGGACCATCGACCCGCGCATCAAGACCGAATGCATCGCCTGCCCGCCGGACGAGCATCCGGCGGAATGGGTCTGCGCCTGGCGGTTCGAGATCGGCAAGTAGGCGAAATGAAGCGGGCGGCGGGCGCGGGCCGGGCTATTCGCCCTCGCCCTTTGCCGCTTCCATGTAGGATTCCTTGAAGATCAGCTTGGTGGCCAGCTCGTCGCAGGCTTCGCCCAGGTCCATGATCCGTTCCAGAAAATCCAGTATTTCCACGCGCTGTCCTTCCTCGCCGTTGTCGAATTCAAAGGCGAGGTCGCCGCTCTGGACGTAGTTTTCTATTTTCTCCAAATATTCCGAAAAGATCATTGTCGCTCCGAAGGGGTGGAAGGGTTGAACGGCTCGCGGATACGCAGCGTGGCGCGGGCTTGCCCGCGTCCTCGCGCCTAGTCGTGATGATACGGCAGTCCCCTGTTGATGCTCGCGGCGCGGTAGAGCTGCTCCAGGAGCATGACCCGGCAGAGTTCGTGGGGCCAGGTGGCCTTGCCGAGCGCGAAGAGCAGGTCCGCACGCTTGCGGACCTCGTCCGTATGGCCGAACGGCCCGCCGATGACGAAACAGGGCGTGCGGCCGGGATCCTCGGTCCAGCGTTGCAGGTTCGCGGCCAGGGTCCGGGAGGGCAGTTCCTTGCCGCGCTCGTCGAGGATCACGGCGATGTCCTTGGGGTCCAGCGCGTCGAGCAGGGCGCGGCCCTCGCGCTGGCGCTTCTCCTCCGGCGGCAGCTTGCTCGGCGCGTCCTTCAGCTCCACGATCTCCAGCTTGTGGAAATGGCCGAGCTTTTTGACGTAGTGTTCTGCCGCGTCGCGGAAGAAGGGCTCCTTGAGCTTGCCCACGAAGAGGCACTTCACGCGCACGGTCAGACCTGCCTGAGCGTGCCGGTCACGCCGCCGTTGTCCGGCTCGACGACCACGTAGCCGCCCTGGGCGAGCATGCCCGGATTGATGACCTTGGTGCGGCCGATGCGGTCCTCACCTTCGGACTCGTGAATATGCCCGCTGATGCAGAGTGCGGGCTGCGTCTCCTCCAGAAAGGCGCGCACGGCCGCGCTGCCGACATGCCCGCCGGAGGTCAGCCGGTCCGCGCGGGTGTCCAGCGGCGGGGTGTGGATCACGGCCACCAGCTCGTCGTAATCGCGGGCCTTGGCGTGCGTCTCGCGAATCCAGGCGTCGATCTGGCGGTCCGAGACCTCGCTCGGCGTGCCGAAGGGCGTGGGCGTGGAAAAGCCCACCCCGAACGCGCCGATCCTGCGGCCCACGAGTCCCGGAAACAGGTCCACCACGTTCAGATGCAGGTTCGCGTTCCTGTCCACCAGGAAGTCGTGCACGGCCTGGGTGTCCATGTTGCCGATCTGGGCCAGCACGCGCGGGTTGCGCCGGGTCAGCTCCGCCCAGATGCGGCGGATCTGCGGCTCGCCGCCCCGGTTGGTCAGGTCGCCGCTGACGATGATCCCCTCGGCCTGTTCCAGGTCGGGGATCCTCTCGATCATGCCCGTGCTCTCGTGCACGTCGCCGAAGGCAATCCAAAACATGTTCCGCTCCTTGCCCGGTCCGCGCCCGCAAAGCGAAAGCGCACGAGCCGGGGCTTGTTGTCCGTCCGGAGTTAGCATAAACAGGATGCTGGAGGCACGCAACGGCTTGAGGACGACATGACCAAGAAGGACAAGGTTCGACGAACGCTCATTGAACAACGGCGTTGCATGGGCCAGGACGAGGTTTCGGAAAAAAGCGCGGCCATCGTGGCCCGCATCCGCGAGACCCTGGCCTGGAAGAACGTGCGACAGGCCCTGGTGTACTGGCCCACCCAGAACGAGGTGGACACCAGGCCGCTCATCGTGGAACTCTGGCAGCGGGGCGCAAGCGTGCTCCTGCCGAGATGCCGCCCAGGCCAGCCCGGCGTCATGGACGTGGCCTGCGTCAGCTGCGAGGCCGACCTCGCGCCCGGCGCCTATCAGATCATGGAGCCCGGTTCGGGCTGCCGCATCGTGGACATCCAGGCCGAAGACTTCGCGCCCGACCTCGCCCTCATTCCGGGCGTTGGCTTCGACCGCGACTGTTTCCGCGTCGGCTTCGGCGGCGGCTACTACGACCGCATGCTCGAAGGCCCGCAAATGGGACGCGCGCTCAAATTCGGCCTCTGCTACTCCTTTCAGGTCGTAGGCAAGCTCCCCGTGGACGACTGGGACAGGCCCGTGAACGCGGTCTGCACCGAGGAGGAACTGTGGTACAGATAGCCTTTATCCCGTTCGAATTTCCGGAGATCCCAGGGATAGGCTGCGCCTTTTCCTCGCGCCGGGGCGGAGCCAGCCGGCTCCCCTACCATTCCGCGAACCTCTCCTACGACGTGGGCGACGACCCGGACCACGTGGACGAAAACCGGGCCTGCCTGCAAAACCGCTTCCGGCTCAAGGCGCTCGTGGACTGCACCCAGGTCCACGGCGACGACATGCGCCTGGACGCGAAGCCCGGCATGCGCTGCGAGGCCGACGGCCTGACAACCGCCGAGCCAGGCATCGGCCTGATGATCAAGACCGCCGACTGCCAGCCCATCCTCCTGGCCCACGAGTCCGGAAAATACGCGGCGGCCCTGCACGCGGGCTGGCGCGGCAACAAGATCAACTTCCCGGCCACGGGCGTGCGCGTCTTCTGCGAGCATTACGGGCTGAAACCCTCCGAGCTGCTCGCAGTGCGCGGCCCCTCCCTCGGCCCGGACCAGGCCGAATTCCAGAACTTCGAGGACGATTTCGGCCCCGGATTCGAGCCCTGGTTCAACCCCGAAACCCGGACCATGAACCTCTGGGAGCTGACCCGCCACCAACTGGCCGAGGCCGGACTCGCGCCCGAGCGCATCTTCGGCCTGGACCTCTGCACCAAGTCGCGCGAGGAGGATTTCTTCTCCTACCGCCGCGACAAGACCACCGGCCGACAGGCCGGAATCATCTGGATCAAGAGCCCGATTTAGATTTCTTGGGAAAAGAATGCCTCCGGCGGCCAGAGGGCCCGCGGCCCTCTGGACTCCCTTTCTGCGGCAAAAAGCGATGCTGCGCATCCGCTTTTCGCCGCGAGCAGGGGCTATGGCAGGCTCTTTCTTGCGGCGCGACCAGCGCCGCCGAATGGGATTCCAAAGGGGCATTGCCCCTTTGGCCGCCGGAGGCGCATCTTCTTCCCCCTGAATTCACCTGATCGTCACCTCGTCCCCTCCCCGCATCGGGAGGCCCTGGTGTATGTCCCTTGCGGGCTGCGGCGTGATGGGCTAAGGAATTGGGTTCCCGATACACCAGATGAGGAAGACCATGCGACCCGACTTCAAGAAAATGAACGGATTGGTGCCTGCCATCGCGCAGGATGCGGACACGGGCGAAGTCCTGATGATGGCCTACATGAACGAGGCCTCCTGGGACAAGACGCTGGAGACCGGCGAGGTCCATTATTGGAGCCGCAGCCGCCAGGAGCTCTGGCACAAGGGCGGCACGTCCGGCCATGTGCAGAAGGTCCGCTCCATACGCCTGGACTGCGACGACGACACCATCCTGGTGCTGGTCGAGCAGCTGGGCGGCGCGGCCTGCCACAAGGGCTATCGCTCCTGCTTCTACCGCGAGCTGAAGGACGGCGTCGTTTCCGAATGTTCGCCCGTGGTCTTCGACCCCAAGGAGGTCTACAAAAAATGAATGACAAGAAGCTGCGCCTCGGCGTTCCCAAGGGCTCGCTCCAGGAAGCGACCATCAAGCTTTTCGATAAGGCCGGCTGGCAGATCCGCACCCATGCGCGCAACTACTTTCCGGACATCAACGACCCGGAGATCAAGTGCAGCCTGGCCCGCGCTCAGGAAATGGCCACCTACGTGCAGAACGGCACCTTCGACGTGGGCCTGACGGGCAAAGACTGGGTTCTGGAATGGGACGCGGACGTGGTCGTGGTCGATGACCTGATCTACTCCAAGGTCTCCAACCGCCCGGCCCGCTGGGTGCTCTGCGTCAAGGGCGACTCGCCCTTCAAGCGCCCGGAGGATCTGGACGGCTGCAAGGTGGCCACGGAACTCGTGGGCTTCACCAAGAACTATTTCAACTCCCTGGGCGTGAAGGTGGACGTCTCCTTCTCCTGGGGCACCACCGAGGCCAAGGTGGTCGAGGGCCTCTGCGACGCCATCGTGGAGATCACCGAGACCGGCACCACCATCAAGGCCAACGGGCTGCGGATCATCGCGGAGCTGATGCAGACCAACACCCAGCTCATCGCCAACAAGGACGCCTGGAACGATCCCTGGAAGCGCAAGAAGATCCAGAACATCAACCTCCTGCTCCAGGGCGCCCTGCGCGCGGACAAGATGGTCGGCCTGAAGATGAACATGCCCAAGGCCAAGCTGGCCGAGGCCAACGGCGCGCTGCCCGCGCTGACCTCCCCCACCGTGGCCGAGCTGAAGAACCCGGACTGGGTTTCCGTGGAAATCATCGTGGAGGAGGCCATCGTCCGCGAAATCATTCCCCAGCTCAAGGAGCTGGGCGCAGAAGGCATCATCGAATACCCGCTGAACAAGGTCATCTAGTTTCGGGCCGGGGCGCGAAAGACCGCACTGTTTTTCGCGCCCCAGCCATCAAGGCTTGAGGAGCGCGAATGCTGACGAAAATCGCCATTATCCTGGCGTTGCTGGTTATCCTGATCGGATCGCTCCGCAACCGAAAGTCCGAGCGCCCCAGCCGGACCACGAACGTCCTGCTCTGCATCATCGCCGCACTGCTCGCCCTGTCCATTCTCACCCACTTCATCCGGACCTCCTAACCGTCCAGGTTTCCTAAACGCGAGGAGATTCCCTTGCTCGGCACCTATCTTCGGCTCGTGGCCACCATGACCCTCTGGGGCGGCACCTTCATCGCCGGGCGGCTGCTCGCCGACATCGGCCCGGCCACGGCCTCGCTGATGCGTTTCGCCGTGGCCTCGCTGTTCATGCTCGCGCTCTGCTGGCGGCTGGAAGGGCGCGCCCCGCGGCTGTCGCGCGGCCAGATCGTCCCGGTGCTGCTCCTCGGACTCACCGGCATCTTCCTCTACAACATCTTCTTCCTCACGGGCCTGAAGACCGTCACCGCGGGCCGGGCCTCCCTGATCATCGCGGGCAACCCCGCGCTCATCGCGGTGCTGGCCGCCATCTTCTTCAAGGAGCCCTTCGGACGGGTCAAGATCCTGGGGCTGGCCCTGTCCATCCTCGGCGCGCTGGTGGTCATCTCGCGCGGCGAGCTGGGCGCGATCATGGGCCAGGTCAAGATCGGCGACCTGTTCATCTTCGGCTGCGTCTTCGCCTGGAGCAGCTACACCGTGCTCGGCAAGAAGGTCATGAACGGCCTCTCGCCCGTGGCCGCCGTGACCTGGTCCTGCCTCGCGGGCATGCTTTATCTCTTCCCCCTGGCCCTGCGCGAGGGGCTGGCCGCCAACCTCGCCGCCGCCAACAGCGTGGAATGGGCGAGCATGGCCTACCTGGGCGTGTTCGGCACAGGCGTGGGCTTCTCCTGGTACTACCAGGGCGTGAAGACCCTGGGCGCGGGCCGCGCCGGAGTCTTCATCAACCTCGTGCCCGTCAACGCCGTGCTCATGGGCTGGCTGCTGCTCGGCGAAGCCGTGGACCTCTCCCTGGCCATCGGCGCGGCGCTGATCTTCACGGGCGTGTATCTCGTCAACCGCCCGGCCCGCCGCGACCACGCGCACGCCCAGGCCGCAACGCACCAGCCGGACCCCGCGCCTATCGCGCGCTGACCGCTCCGGCTCGTCCGCGACTCGTCCGCGACAAAGCCGCAATATGGCCGCACGGCAGCAACGCCTGCGGCCTTTTGCTTTTCCGCAGGCATGCAAGCTTGGCCCCTGCTCGACCTGTCTGCCCCCGCCTGTCTGCCCCCGCCTGCCTGCCCCCGCCTGCCTGCCCCCGCCTGCCTGCCCCGAAATTCAAATTTTTTGCCCACCACCGCCCCCCCGGCAACGCTGACCCCCCGCGAAATCACCGCCGCCAAGCCAGGACACGGCAGGCCGCGCTCCGAAGTTTACATTTTTTCTTATTATATCACAGCATCTTATAGCCGGACTGCACGACTCAAGCTCCCGGCGCGCGAAAATTTGTACCTGAACAAGGCGCTCTGCTCCCACGTTCAAGATTTTTTACCAAAAAACTCTGCCAGCCCGGCATGGGCAAAACCAGAGCAAGACACAACAGCTTGTTTTTATGCGATTTATTTTCTTATTTGCTTTTATGGCGGGCTTTGGCACGAGCGTTGCTATATTAGAATTATCCTTCACAATTCCTTCCTTCACGAGAAATTTACAGGCTCCCCCCTTCAGGGAGCCTTTCTCGTTTCCAGGCCCTGGGAAAAGAGCGAAGAGGCCTCCGGCGGCCAGAGGGCCCGCGGCCCTCTGGACTCCCTTTTTGCGTCGAAGCCCGATGCTGCGCAGGCGCAGCATCGGGCTTCGACGCGAACGGCCTCCCCGGATATGGAGTTCTCTCAGGCGCTCTCGCAGCCTTGGCGCATCCCTTGCGCGGCGCTGGCCGGATGCGAAGCATCGGACAGCGCCGCCGAACGGGGTTCCAAGGGGCCGCGGGCCCCTTGGCCGCCGGAGGCATTCTTTCTTCTCCCCGCACCGGGCCGAATCCAATTTTTTCAACTCCGCTGTCGCCGTCCCGGCCTGCGCCCTGGACTTTTTTGCGCCCTGCCCTGTGGCCTGCGCTGTTTCGCCTCGCATTTGCTCGAAAATTATCCTGCGATTACAGGATGTTTTTGCCGCGATTTCGCACGGAGCACGCTGGTTCCAAGAATTTGTACTCGGATCCGGGCCGGGCACCGCCCGTTCAATAATTTTTACTCATTCGCACTCCCTCGGACCTGCCCGGCAAGCAATTCGTATCAGCAACACACTGCAAAATCAGGATAAAAAAATATTCTGCCTGCCAACTGCAACTTTGGCACGAGCGTTGCTATATTAGAATTATCCTTCATCACTCCTTCCTTCTTCGAGAAATTTTGGCTCCCCCCTTCAGGGAGCCTTTCTCGTTTCTGGGCCTGAGAAGTGGGGCCATTCTGCCTGCTTCGCCTTGACGCTTCCCTGCCTGACCGGGCATAGGGGGGCATGTCCAACTCCACGCACGACGCCGCCCCGCAGGGCAAGGCGCGCAAGCCGAAGCGGGTTCGTCCGCGCCGGGGCCGGGTCTTTCCCGCGCCGGACTGGTCCGCGCGCGCGTATGTGCGCGTGGCCCGCTCGGACGTGGCTTTGTTCCGTTTTCTGCTCGAAGCCTGGGACAACCTGGCGCTGTTCACGGTGGTGGACCGCGCCGCAGGCATTCTCATGCTCCGGTTCAGCGCACATCAGGAGCGCGAAGTGCGCCTTTTCCTGGAGGCGGCCCGCTCGGAAATCGCGGTGGAGCCGGTCTGCTGGCCGGGAGCGGACGCAGCGGGCGCCGGGCCTGTGCCGCCGATGAAGCTGTAGCTGACCGGATTGTGGTTGACCGCAACGAAAGAGCCCGCTCCTTGGAGCGGGCTCTTTTATTCGGGGTTCTCAGGGGCCGCGGGCCCCTGAGCCGCCGGAGGCATTCTTCCTCCTCCGGCCTCTCTCTTCGGCCTAGTGGCCGCTGAAGTGCAGCACGCTCACGAGCCAGTGCTCGATTTCGGGCATGTACCAGGTGGCGGTCAGTCCGGCGATGGACATGGTGATGGTGTACGGCAGGGCCAGCATGACCATGCGCATGTAGGACAGGCGGATGACCGGAGCCAGGGCCGAGGTCAGCAGGAAGAGGAAGGCGGCCTGTCCGTTGGGGGTGGCTACGGACGGGATGTTCGTGCCGGTGTTGATGGCCACGGCCAGGGCGTTGAACTGCTCCTTGATGGCCACGAGCTGCTGTGCGGCGGCCTGCGGGAACTGCGCCAGGAACTCGTGCGAGTTGACCTTGTAGTCGGTCAGGCCGGCCATGATGTCGTGTCCGGACATGGTCACGCCGGGCACCGCGCCCATGACCTCGGTGAAGTGCATCTTGGTTTCCGAGATGTACACCGTGGCCACGAAGACGTTGTCCGAGATCATGGAGAGCAGACCGTTGGCCAGGTAGTAGGCCGCGAGCTGCTGCTTGCCCTGGAGGCTGAGCACGAAGTTGATGATGCCCTTGAAGAGGTGCTGGTCGTGGATCACGGCCACGATGGCGAAGAAGACCACGAGCAGCGCGGTGAAGGGCAGGGCTTCTTCAAAGGCCTTGCCGATGCGGTTTTCCTCGATCACGCCGTTGAGGGCGGTGAGCAGCACGATGATGGACAGGCCGATGATGCCGACTTCGGCCAGGTGCAGGGCCAGGGCCAGAATCAGCCAGATCGCGGCGCAGGCCTGGATGAGCAGGCGGGCCTTGCCGGCCAGGCCAAGGGCCTCCTCGCTGCGGGTGGCTTCTTCCAGCAGGACCGAGCGGACGTTGCCGGGCAGGAAGTGGCCGTAGCCGAAGATGTGGAATTTCTCGACGGCGACGCAGGTCAGCAGGCCCACGATGAGCACGGGCATGGAGATGGGCGCGACGTAGACGAAGAACTCGACGAAGTGCCAGCCCATTTCCGAAGCGATGAGCAGGTTCTGGGGCTCGCCCACCAGGGTGCAGACGCCGCCGAGCGCGGTGCCCACGGCGCCGTGCATCATGAGGTTGCGCAGGTAGCCCCGAAATTCCTTGAGATCCTCGCGGGCCATTTCCTTCACGGCTTCGTCGTTGAGCAGGTCGTGCCCGCCCTTGGCCGCGACTCCGGAAGCGTATCGGTGGTAGACGTTATAAAAGCCGTAGGCCACGGCGATGATAACGGCGGTGACGGTCAGGGCGTCGAGAAATGCGGAGAGAAACGCTCCCGCAAAGCAGAAGAGCAGCGAAATGGCGATCTTGGATTGAATCTTGACGAGCAGCTTGGTGAAGGTGAACTGGAGCAGTTCCTTCATGAAGTGGATGCCCGCGACCATGAAGATCAGCAGCAGGATCACGGGAAAGTTGTTCAGGGCTTCGTGATAGACGGTTTCCGGGCTGGTCATGCCCAGGAACACGGCCTCGATGGCCAGCAGGCCGCCCGCGGGAAGCGGGTAGCACTTCAGGGCCATGGCCAGGGTGAAGATGAATTCGCAGATCAAGACCCAGCCCGTTACGAACGGACCGGCAACCTGCAACAGAATGGGGTTGAGGATAAGAAAGCCTATGATGCAGAGCTTGTACCACGTCGGCGCATTGCCGAGCAGGTTTCTCTGTAAGGCTTGTGCAATCGTTTTCGGCACAGTTGTTCTCCTTCTAATCGTTGGCGACAAACTATCGTTCGGCCCGGTGGCCGATGCGATATTGCGGTCCGCCCCTGCCCGGACGACACGCTCTGTTAAGGCATTCGAAGCACAGTAGCCGTTTCCTTTCGAGCAGGCAACGCTTCCGCTTTTAGAATCTCCCCGTATGGCAGGAATCGCCGATGGTCACCGTGGGGCAAAGGCCCTTGAGATCCCCCTGCGGATAGGGCTGGAGGATGCTGTAGGAGCTGCCCTGGGTTTTCTGGGCGTGGCCCTGGGTGTCCTCGTCGTCGAAGTAGGCGCCGTTCTCCTCCAGGATGTGCTCGATGCGCTTGCGGAATCCTTCCACAAAGAGCTTGCCCGCGCCTTCGAAGGTCATGTTTCCGAGGCGGAACTGCCCCTTGAGCTCGGAAAAGGCCTCCAGGGACATGCTGTTCACTTCCAGATCGCTCTGCCGGTTGACCAGCCCCCAGACCAGGCTTCCCGCCGGGATCTCGATGGGCTCTTCCGCGTCGATGATGGTGTGGGGCATGACGATGCTGTCGCTGCCGATGCGCACGGGGCAATCCTCGCTGCCGCGCAGGAAGGAGTTGAACCCGGTGAAGACCTTCTGGCCCAGGTGGCAGTGGATGACCTTGCCGCCGTGGGCGTTGACGTCCATGCCTTCGAGCACGGAATTGACGATGTAGCAGTTTTCCTGGGCGTTGGCGCCGTTGCCGAGCTGGGAGTTCTCCACGTAGGCGCGCTGGGCCACGAGCACGTTCTCGCCGATCTGGGTGTCGCCCTTGACCACGGCGTACGGGCTGACCAGGGCGGACTCGGGAACGTCCGAGGGCAGTTCCGGAACCACCGAGGCGTAGACCGGCATGAAATCCTCCTTGCGGCTCTCCAGGAAGTCCATGAAGTCGCCGCGCGGGGTCTTGCCGGGAGTGTAGTCCACGTACTTCTTCAGCGCGTTTTCCGGATACTGGTACTTGAACTCGAAGGCGTCGTCCGCGCGGACCCAGACCAGGCCGTCGCCGATGTGCTCGTGGGAAAGCTCCGTGACCTGGACGTAGCTGAACACGCCGACCACGCAGTCGTGCAGGGTGGAGAGGTCCACCGTGCCGAAGGGCTTGAGCAGCAGGCCCTCGGTGCAGGTGCCGTGGATGTTGGAGTAGTGCAGGGCCACGGTGTTGCGGATGCGGAAGATCTCCAGGCTTTCGGGGTCGTGGGAATTGTTGTGCACCAGGGTCTTGAGCAGGATGGAGTTGCGGATGCTGATGATCTCGTCGGCGTAGACGAGCACGTCCTCGTTGCCGACCTTGATCACGGTTCCTTTCTTTTTCAGCTCGTCTCCGCGGATGTCGCTCTTGTAGAGCACGGCGTTCTCCACCTCGCACTTGCCCAGGAAGTAGGTTCCGGCAAGGCTGGAGCTGTGGAACCGGAAGTAGAGCGGGTGGTGGGGCGTGAGCGCGTAGAACGCATAGTACTGCGCGAACTTGTCCTCGGCCACGAGGCCGCTGACGTAGGGCCGCACGTCCGCGCGCGGATTGCGCAGGTTCAGGTTCACGCGGGTCACGATGTGTTCGATGAGTCTCTCCAGTTGCATGAGCGGCTCCTTCTTCAAGCTATTTCCGCGAAAGGCGCGGCCGGGCACCTTGCAATGCCCGACCGCGCCCGTTCACAATCAGTTATGATCCACGCTTCCTAGCCTCCGGCGGGCAGGGTTACGGCCATGCCCATGAGAGGCCAGATCACGGCGACGAACAGGGCCAGCACGACCATGAGCAGCACGGACGCCAGAATGCCGTACTTGAAGAACTCGCCGCTGGTGAACTGCCCGGAATCGTAGGCGATGGCGTTGGGCGCCGCGCCCACGAGCAGCAGGAAGGGCATTCCCGCGCAGGCCAGGGACGCGAAGAGCACGACCTCGCCGGCCACGCCCAGGTACGGCGCGATGACGAGCGCCACGGGCAGGGAGATGGCGATGGCGGCCACGTTCATGATGAAGTTGGTCATGACCAGCACGAAGAAGGCGATGGACATGATGAACAGGAACCAGTTGGCTTCCTTGAAGAGCGCCAGCCAGTTCACGGCGAGCCACTTGGCCGCGCCCGTTTCCCAGAGGCAGAAGCCGATGGACATGGCGCCCGCGAAGAGCAGGATGATGTTCCAGGGCACGGACTCCAGGTCGTCGAGATCAAGGATCTTGAGCACGAAGAAGCTCACGGTGGTGACCAGGAGCACGGCGGACTTGTGGAAGCCCTGGAGCGCGGGGATGAAGCTCTGCAGCGACATGAACACGATCACGCCGAGGATGACGCTGGCCGCGATGACCTCGTTGCGGGTGATGGGCCCCATTTCCTTGTCCAGCCGGGCGACCTTCTCGCGCAGGCCGGGAATGACCTTCTTTTCCGGCTTGAAGAAGATCATGAAGAATCCCCAGAGCAGGAAGACCATGCCCCAGCCGATGGGGAAGTTGTAGAAGGCGAACTTGAAGAAGGTGATGTCCGCGCCCATGAGCTCCTTGTAGAAGCCCAGGGCCACCATGCCGCGCGCCGCGCCGAGCAGGGTGATGATGGAGCCCGCGCCCGCCACGTAGGCCATGCCGATGAACAGGCCCTTGCCGAACTTGGTGACCTTGTTGCCTTCGCCGTAGAGCGCGTAGATGGCCAGCAGCAGCGGGTAGATGGTGGCGGCCACCGCGGTGTGGGCCATGAAGTGGGTCAAAAACGCGGTGACCACGAACACGCCCAGATAGATCATGCTGGTGCGCTCGCCCACGACCTTGAGCATCTTGTAGGCCAGGCGCTTGGTCAGTCCGGTCTTGGTGAAGACCAGGCCGATGACGATGGAACCGAAGATGAACAGCACGGACGGATCCATGAAGTCCTTGAACGCGGCCTTGGAGTCCCAGACGCCCTCGGCGTTGGTGCGCAGGTGGCAGAGCGTCTGGAGCACGCCGATGAGCAGCGAGGTGATGCCGATGGGCACGACCTCGAAAACCCACCAGGTGCCGGCCCAGAGAAACACGGCCAGCGCGCCCTTGCCCTCGCGGCTGAGCACGAAGTGCTCGCCCAGCGGGTCGATGGCGTCGGGCCAGGGCGGACAGTAGTAGACCAGGGCGAAGAGCGCCGGTCCGAGCAGCAAAAAGAACAGGCGCTTCCAGTTGAAGGCCTTTTTATCAATGGCGGCAGTCGTCATTTGTCCATTTCCTCCTCGAAAATCACTCGGTTTCCCCAATCGAGCGGGGCCGACTACGGTTTGCAGGCCAGGGTCAGCTCGCGGATTTTCTCGAAAACGTCACCAAGGCGCAGAACGCCCGTGACTTCCTCGCCACGCCGCACGATGATCGGCTGATGCACGCCCATGACGAACCGGTGCAGGGCCTTGCCGAGATCGTCGCCCTCGTCCATGAACTCGGTCCGGGCGCAGTGGTGCATGATTTCGCCGACCCTGATCTCCGCGCCGTCCCGGCAGAGGTTTTCCAGGGGCTCGGTCCAAAGGTCGTAGTCCTTGTAGAGCTTGGCCACGTAGTCGGCGGAAAGCGAATTTTCACCTTTCGCCGTGCCGAAGAGGCGCTTGTAATTCGGTTCCAGGGCCATGAACACGTCAAGCATGGTCACTTTGCCCTTGAATTCGCCGCCGTTGCCGAAGACGAGCGCATCCCTGTGCGCGTGCCCGGCAAGCCCCTTCCGTTCGCGGTCCTCTTCCAGGGCGCGAAAGCAGTCGGAAAGGGTGTCGTCCACGTCCACACGGACATACTCGGACAACGGCACCATCAGTTCCTTGACAGCGATTGACTTCATTCGGGTGTCCTCCCCCTTGCAATGATCCAGATCCCTCATTTCATTCACGCGGACGAGCGCCAACGGAAAAAGACCCGCGGCTGCGGAAGCAGTCGGATCCTCGTCCTTCGTCAGCCGGAACGTACTGCCTGAGTCTGCCGGGGGCGCGCGCCAAAAGCGCACACCCCACCCCGGAAGCCTGAATATCCCCGCATCAGGATGTCGGTACTCGTATGGTTGAGCGCATTTCCCGGTCCGGCGGCGTCTTGAAGACACGGATTCCAGGGTCTGCCTTGGAACGGCGCGGCGCTTGCCTTGCCTCTCCACCCCGGATCCGCGGCCGTCTTCGCACGGCACGCCGATCCCAGAGAATACGCTCGGAATTCCTGCCGGATTATCGTCCCGGCAAAATCGTGTCAAGACTTTGTGAAATTTAGCAACAAGCTCGAACGCGAATGATTAAAGCGAGTTATGGCTGCGCGATTTCCGGGAAACACGCGGATATCGCGCAGGGAAGCGCGGGGAATTGACTGCTAACTATACGGCGGCGTTTATTTTATTTCGAAACTTGCCCGACCGGGGCAACAATCGTTCGCAAATCATTTAGCATTTTGGCCTTGGCCCGCTGAACGGCGTTCTGGTCGGCCATGATCATGTCGATCTGCCGCGTGTGGATGATCATGTAGCCGAGCACCTTGAGCCGCTGCTCCATGAACTCCCGGCCCGCGTCCTTGACGCGCGCGGTCAGGCTGTCCTCGCGGATGTCGCAGCGGAAGTCGTATTCCTCCAGCACCTCGGCCACGAGCCGGGCCCGGGCCTGGCGCCGGAGCGCGTCCGCAGCCCCGCCCTTGAACCGGAAGGCCACGTAGTTTTCCTGATGCCGGTCGCTGACCAAGGCTTCCACAAGGCAGAAATGGAAGCCGAAGCGCGATTGCAGGCTGCAAAAATGCTTGGAAATCATGAAGTAGTTGCGGATCAGGTATTTGGTGTCCGAGGCCGGGTCCAGGTGCGGGTTCATGGTCGCCTCGAACATGACCGAGAGAAAGCCGCGCGCGTTGACCGGGGGAGGCCCGTCCCAGGGCACGGCGGTCATGCCCGACCAGAGCGCGAGCATGGGCACGGAGGTGATGTTCGAAAGCCGCACCGTGTTCTCGCGGGTTTCCTTGCGGAAGCCGTCGTCCAGGTTGATGATCCAGAACTGCATGGGCGACTGGGGCGTGACCAGCTGCTTGGCCGAACGTTCCGGGAAGTTGTCGTCCTTGCCGAAGCGGAACATCTCCTCCACGGCCTTCTGGTGGCAGAAGCGGGTCACGTCGTGCAGGGTCTTGCAGTTGCGGACCCGGAAATCAACGCTTTCCGGAGCCAGCAGGTTCAGGGGCAGGACCAGCTCGGCCACTTCCTTGAGCCGCTCGTGGACCTGGGTGCCGACCATGATCGCCTTGCGCGGCCTGGCCCGGCGCAGCAGCACGTCGCAGCGGCCCTCGTAGACCGCGCCGCGCTCCGCGTCCACCGTGACTTCCAGGCCGGAGGTCAGTGTCGAGGTCGCCCCCGCCAGGGCGAAGACCGCGGGAATGCCGAATTCGCGGGCCACGTTGGCCAGATGTCCGGCTGCGCCGCCCTCCTCGGCCACCACGGCGGCGGCGCGGGAAAGCAGCACGGCCCGGCGCGGCAGCGGCTGGCGCAGCACCATGATCGCCCCCAGGGGAAAGTCCAGGGCGTCCGCGTCGCGCTGGATCACCCGGACCGGTCCGCAGGCCGCGCCCGGACTGGCCGTGACCCCGCCGGAAAGCAGCAGGGGGGCGCCCTGCACGTCGGCGGGCGGCGGCTTGGGCGCGCCGTCCCGTTCCAGCCCGGTCAGGGGCCGACTCTGGAGCACGAGCAGACGCCCGTCGTGGTCGAAGGCCCATTCCACGTCCTGGGGCTGGCCGAAATGCCGCTCCAGGGACATGGCCCCCCGGGCCACCTGGAGCACCTGCTCCTCGGTGAGCGAAGGCAAGGCCCCGGTTTCCGGGTCCAGCTCCTCGCGGGCCACGCCCTCGCCCTCGCGGCAGACGAAGCGGCTGCGCTTCTGCGCGATGCGGCTGCCCACGATGCGGCCCTCGCGGCGGTGCACGTAGAAAAGATCGGTGCCCCCGCCCCCGTCCACAACGGCCCTGGCCAGTCCCCAGGCCGCGTTGATCATTTCGTTGTCGGAGCCGGGGTCGAGCGGGTCCACGCTGTAGGCCACGCCTCCGGCAACGGTCCGGACCATTTCCAGGCAGCCCACGGCCATGCCCGCGGCCTCGTCCGGAATGCCCCGGTGCAGGCGGTAGGCCATGGCCTGGGGGCTGTATTTCGAGGCCACGACCTCGCGGTACACGTCCGGGGCGTTTTCCGTGCAGACGTTGAGCACGGTGCGGTACTGCCCGGCAAAGGAAGCCTCGCGCCCGTCCTCGCCCAGGGAGCTGGACCGCATGGCCAGGCGCAGGCCCGGCCCTGTCTTGGCCTCCATCTCGCGGCAGCGCATGCGGATGGCGTCCTCCACGTCGCCGGGCAGGGGCGCGCGGATGATGCGCTGCTGAATCGCGGAGCTGAGGCGCTGCAATTCGTCGGGCTCGTCGTGCGGCGCGCCCTGGATCATGGCGTCGATCTCCTCCTGGAGCCCCAGGTGGGTCAGGAAAAGCCGCTGGGCATGGGCCGTGACCACAAAGCCGCCGGGCACCGCGAGCCCAAGGCCCGACGCGATTTCTCCCAGGTTGGCCATCTTGGCCCCGGCCAGGTCCGTGGAGTCGCGGTTCAGGTCCGCAAGCCGAACGGTCAGGGGGCCGTCCTCGTCTTCCGGGACGAGCCCGAGCCGGATGTTGATTTCCGTGCGGATTTCCCCGAAACGCTCCATGAGCCTGGGGTGCCGCTCCGGGGCGAGGTCTTCGAGGTGGCGCACCAGGTTGTAGACCGAGGCGCACAGGCGGGTGGCCGAGCTGCGGATGAAGTGCATCCCGAAGGGACGGAGGCCCCGCAGGGCCTCCTCCATTTCGGTCATGATTTCCAGTGCCGACGAATTGGCGTTCAGCAGCAGCTTGAAGCTGTGGTAGCGGGCCTTGAACTCGGCCTTGAGGGTTTCCAGGCGTTCGTCCCCGGAATCCTCCGGTTCTCCGCGCCCGAAAAGGCGCCGCAATATGCCGATCACGTCAGGCCCGCTTCCCACGTCGCATGCTTCCTAGGTTTCCGTTCTCTTGCCCTTCTTCATCTGCAGGCCGATGCCCTCGGAGAGGAAGAAGATGGCGAAGCCCCACCAGAGCGTATAGATCACGTAGAAGACCAGGGCGAAGGCCAGGGTGCCCGCCTTGGACGCAGCGCTCTGCGGCTGGATGCCGTAGAAGTTGTAGCCCACTTCCACGCCCTTGGCGATGGCCGTCTGGATGAACAGGGCGGGCTTGAAGTGCTTTTGCAGGTTCAGTTCCGTGATGGTCCCAGTGAGGACCTTCCACCAGAGGAACATGACGCGTCTGGCCTCGATGCCGTACTTGGCCTCCAGCTCTTCGCCCTTGTTGAAGAACATGGCGTCCGAATCCGCCAGGGCAGCGGCCAGGAGCTTGCCCAGGTCCGCCTCGTAGCTGAGTCCGGCGTCGGCGGAGGTCACGCTCGCGCCGTTGCGCTCCAGGATCACCGCTCCTTCCGCTGCCAGGGCCGCTTCTTCGGAAAGCACCGTGACCGCGATCATATTGCCGTCGAATTCCTTGGCCTGCTCCATGACCTTGGGCATGTAGTAGGTCGAATCCTTGGCGATGGAGTTGAACAGGGCGTCCGAGGCGTGGAACGCGTTCTGCCCGCCGAAGTTGGGGGTGAACATGTACCAGAGAACCACAAAGAAGCTCACGGCCAGGGCCGCGCCCCACGTAAAGTGCTTTTTATCCTGAATCAACATGACTTACGCCTCCCTGAGCTGACCGATCTTCATGATGAAGGTGCCCACGACCCAGATGCCGAAGATGGCCACCACAATGAAGAAGACCCAGTTGCCTATTTGCGTCAACAGTATTCCGGTGGACTTCTCCAGGACGATGAACTTCATCTCCGCGAGCTTGCCCGGCAGGGCGAAGAGGCGGTTGGCGAAGCCCGCCAGGATGGCGACCGCGTAGAACCCGCGAATGTAGATGCCCTTGACCAGCTTGGTGGTCAGCGCGCCCACCTGGATGCCCAGGAGCGAGCCGAGCAGCATGCCCATGGCCAGGGTGTAGAAGATGAAGCCGTAGATGGCGTACTGGCTGATGGCCGCGAAACCCGCGGTGAAGATGATCTGGAGGATGTCCGTTCCCACGGTGGTGAAGGAGCTGACGCCCAGGATGTAGACGAACATGGGGAAGGTCAGGAAGCCGCCGCCCACGCCCATGATCGCGGCCACGAAGCCAACGATGGCGCCGCAGATGGCCACGTAGAGCGCGGGAATCTTCTTGCCGCCGGGAACCAGGTCTTCGTCGAAGGTCAGCAGCGGCGGAATCTTGGAGGCCTGGAGCCGCGCGGGCAGGCCCTTGCCGGAATCGCCGCCTCCGCCGTGCGCGTCGCCGTCGCCGCCGGCCTTGCGCAGCTTCAGGAAGTCGAGCAGCGCGTAGATGCCCAGGAAGCCGAGCAGCACCACGTACACCAAGGAGATGAACGTGTCCGAGAGCACCGGGTTGAGGTTGTAGAGATAGTGGTTGATGAACCCGCCGCCGACCACGCCCACGATGGAACCCGCCAGGAAGGCCACGGCCAGCCCCACGGAGACGTTGCCCAGCTTCTTGTGCACGGTGGTGCCCATGATCGCCTTGGCGAAGATGTGGAACAGGTCCGTGCCCACCGCGAGAATGCCCTTGATGCCCGCGCTCATGAGCGCCGGGGTGATGATGAAGCCGCCGCCCGCGCCGATGCAGCCCGTGATCAGGCCTGCGGCCACGCCGATGAAGATGGAGACCAGGAAGATCTCCGGGGTGTAGAAGGCCGGGCTGTAGGCCTTCTTGCCGCCCAGGATCTGGGGCAGCGTGCCGGGATCGGCGGCCATGGCCACGGAGAACAGGATGGCCGGGAGGGCCACCAGCAGCAGGATGAGCAGGCGCTTCCTGCTCTTCAGGATATTCATGGACGTCTCATAGTCCCACCGGGCGTGGGCTGCGGACGCCATGCACATCAGCTCGTAGATTTTTCTCATGGGTCTTGCACTCCTCTCCAATGATCGTTGCGTTAGAAAGTTTCCCCGTCCATTCTCAAACGTCGTCATCGTTTCCGGACGTTCCCCGTTTCGCAAGCCTGTCCGAGGTCGCCCGTATTTTCCGTTCGTGCAGATCCTTGCGCGTGTAGGCGTCCTGGATCTTGAAAAGCAGTTCGTCGATGTCCATGGGCTTCATGAGGTAGTCGAAGGCGCCCAGCTCCATGCCCTGCACCGCCGCGTCCAGGTCCGCGTGCCCCGTGAGCAGGATGACCTCGGTCAGCGGGTGCTCGCGCTTGAGCGCCCGCAAGGCCTCGATGCCGCCCATGCCGGGCATTTTCACGTCCAGCACGACCACATCCGCAGGGTTGGCGTGAAGCTGCTCCAGGGCGGCTTCGCCGGAATGGGCCGTTTCCGGCCTGAGTCCGCGCCGTTGCAGCCGCTTGCCCAGCGTCTGCAGAAACTCGGCCTCGTCGTCCACAAGCAGCAGCCTGATGGGTTCCATGCGCACCTCACTTGCCCACGGCCTGCCGAATCTTGGCCAGCAGGTTATCCAGTTCGCAGGGCTTGAGCAGATAATCGAAGGCCCCGTGGGCCATGCCGTCCCGCGCCGCCTGCTCCGAGCCGTGGCCCGTCAGCATGATCACGGGCAGTTCCGGGACCATCTTCTTGAGAATGCTGAGCACCTCGATGCCGTTCATGTCCTCCATCTTGAGGTCGACCACGGCCACGTCGAAGTCCTGGCCGCGCAGCTTCCGGATGGCGTCGGTGCCGGAAAGGGCCGGAGTCACCTGGACCCCCCGCCTGCCGAGCCGCTTGCGCATGACGTCCACGAACCCCGCCTCGTCGTCCACGAGCAGCAGCCGTATGGTTTCCCTCGCGCTGGACATGCCGTCTCCCGCCTGTTTCCGTTCCGGCCTAGTCGCCGCGCCGCAGGGCGATGCTCTGGGCGCGGGCCTCGATGATCTTTTCCTCGTGCTGCCGCTTCTTGGTGGCGGCCGCATCGATCTTCTCCATGAGCACGTCCATGTCGCTCGGCTTCATGAGATAGTCGAAGGCGCCGAGCTTCATGCCGTCGATGGCGGTTTCCACGGTGGCATGCCCCGTGAGCATGATCACCTCCACCAGCGGGTATTCCGCCTTGATGCGCTTGAGCGTGTCCACGCCGTCGATGCCGGGCATCTTCACGTCCAGCACCACCACTTCCACGTCCGGCGCGGCAGCCAGCGCGTCCAGGCACTCCTGCCCGCTGAAGGCGGCGCGCACGTCCACGTCGCGCTTTGTCAGCCGCCGGGTCATGGCCTCCACAAAGGCCTTTTCGTCATCCACCAGCAACACGGTGGCCACACTCATGATCCTCCCTCCTCGTTTCCGGTTTCCCGTTCCAGTTCCCCTGACAGCGACCGCCCGGCGGACGCCGTCGAAAAATCACGCCCTGCCTTCGTCGTCGGCCTCGCCCTTGCGGAGTGGCAGGCGGATGTGGAAGGTGGTGCCCACGTCGAGCACGCTGGACACGCTGATCTCGCCGCCCATCTTCTGAATGATGCCGTAGCAGATGGAGAGTCCCAGGCCCGTGCCCTTGCCCACGGCCTTGGTGGTGAAGAACGGATCGAAGATCTTTTGCAGGTTGGCCTTGGGTATGCCCTGGCCCGTGTCCGAAACGGAGATGACCACCTGGTTCTCCTCGCGCCGGGTCGTGACCTTGAGCTGGCCGCCTTCGTGGTCCATGGCGTCGATGGCGTTGTTGATCAGGTTCAGGAAGACCTGCTGGAGTTCCGAGGGGGAGGCCTCGATGGGCGGCAGGGCCTCGGCCAGCTCCGTGACGATGTGCACGTTGGCGAAGCGGGCCCGCTGCTCGGAAAGCGCGGCCATCTCCTCGATCAGCTCGTTGATGTGCACGGTCTTCATGGTCGGGTCGATCTTGCGGGCAAAGGAAAGCAGCTTGTGGGTGATCTCCTTGCAGCGCCCGCCCTGGGTGCGAATCTGCCCCAGCGCGCGGAGCACTTCCTGGGAGTTCTCCATGGCCCGCAGATCCTCCTCTTCCATCAGATCCTGAATCCAGCCCGCCTCCTCGACCATGATGGCCACGGGATTGTTGATCTCGTGGGCGATGCCCGCGGCCAGCTCGCCCAGGGAGGCCAGCTTGCCCGCCTCGATGACCTGCTCGTTCATCATGTCCTTCTGGCGGTCCGTCTCCACGACCGTGTTCAGGATGCGCTTGGAAAGCACGATGGCCATGAAACCGATGGCCAGGGTGCTGAGCAGCACGCCCACCAGGGCGAAGTTGCGCGCGCGCAGGAAGAGCAGGAAGGCGTCTTCCTGGGTCTGCTGGAAAACCAGAATCCAGTCCCCGTTCTTCAGCCCGGCCGTGACGAAGACGCTGTCCTCGCCCGTGGCGGGATCCTGGCCCAGATGCACGTGGGCCGGGACCGGCCCGCCGAAACGGCTCTGCCCCATGTTCTGCTCCGGGCTGAGCACTTCGTTCAGGAAAGATTGGCTCATGGCCACCTGGCGGCGCGGCTTGGTCTGAAATTCGCCGCCCCGGCTGACGATGTAGGCCAGTCCGGTCTCGCCGATGCGGATGTTCTCCACCAGCCGGTTGAAGGCCACGAAATCAATGGTCGAACGCAGGATGTACTCCTGCCCGCCCCAGCTGTGCTTCACGGCCACGATGAAATGGGGCAGCCCGCGCAAGCCAAGGAACACGTCCGAAATATAGAACTCGCGCTGCATGGTTTCCTGGAACCAGAGCGCGTGGCCGTAGTCCGCGCGGCCCAGGCGGAACGGGCCGGAATAGGCCACCTGCGTTCCCTGGGCGTTGACCAGACCCAGGTCCACGAACACGCCGCCGTACCGCTCCTGCATGCTCAGGAGCAGCCGGGACAGGCCGTCGTCGTCCCGGACCTTCTCGAAGTCCGTCACGTCCGCCAGCACCCGGATCTCGGCCAGCTTGCCGAACAGGAAGGCGTCGATGCTCTGCTTGTGGCCGAGCACCAGCTGCTCCATGTGCGCGAGCACCTTCTGCTTGTAGGCGGAATGAAACTGGTAGCCGCCCAGCGCGGCCAAGATCAGCAGCGGCGTCAGGGACACGACCACGATGGTGCCGATCATGCTCCGGCGCAATCCGCTGTAGTAGCTCTTATCCGTCATGCCCCACCTCCGCGCCGCCGGAACCCGGATGCGCGCGCCCGAGCGCGCGTCTCACCGCCACGCCGAGCGCGTCGATGCGCCCGCTCTTTTCCACCAATTCCACCACGGCAGGTCCCGGCGGCACCAGTTCGCCGACTCCATGTCCGTGCAGCACGAGCGGCAGGCCCGGATGCTCGGAACGGAGAAAGCGCAGCAATGCTTCGCCGCCACGCGAAGGAAGATCAGGATCGACGATGAGCAGGTCCGGAAGAACTTCCGAACCGAGCAGGCGTTCCATGTCCTCGCTGCTGCCCGCCCCGCGCACGCCGAAGCCGCGATTCCGAAACTCCCGGCCAAGGAATTCGCGCACATGCGGGTTGCGGTCCACAATGAGGATCATGATCTCTTTCCTGTTCACGGTTACTCTCGCTTCCTCGTTCTGCATTCCATAAGGCAATGAACGTGCCAGATTTCACGAAGCCATACGCATTTTCAAACCCCCGTCGGCAAAGGATAAATTCCGGCGAAATTCTCCACCGAATCGGTTCTTTACGGCTTCCGGTGTCAGCTCCCTTTACACCTCGTAAAAAATCCGTCCGCTCCCGCTCCGGCGGCGCGCCTTGCGCCGAGGGCGCGATCGCGGTACGTCTGCCCCGCTATGAGCAAGAAGAACAAAAAGCCCCGCCCAGGGCCGGAAACGCTGGAACTGCCGCTTTGCGGCGTGGATTCGCACGCCCACCTGGACATGCGCGATTCGGAAGCGGACGAGGACGGGCGTGAACTGCCCGATGATCTGGAAGAAGTGCTGCGCGCGGCGAAAAACGCGGGCGTGGCCCGCGTGGGCAACGTCTTTCTCGGCCCGGAGGCCTACGAACGCGGTCGCGGACTCTTTGCCGCGCATCCCGAAGTCTTTTTCATCCTCGGCATCCACCCCACAGACGCGCTCCACTACACGCCCGAACGCCTGGAAAAAATGCGCGCCGCCTTTCTCGCCGATCCGCGCCTGCGCGCCGTGGGCGAAATCGGGCTGGACTACTACTGGGACGACGCCCCGCCCGAAGCACAGGAACCCGCGCTGCGCGCGCAGCTCGGACTGGCGCGCGACCTGGGCCTGCCGCCCGTGATCCACTGCCGCGACGCCGAAGCCGAAACCCTGCGCATTCTCGACGACGAAGGCTTTGCCGGACGCGCCCTGCTCTGGCACTGCTTCGGGGCCGGGCCGGAACTCGCCGAAGCCGTGCTCGCGCGCGGCTGGACCGTGAGCATCCCCGGACCCGTGACCTACCGGAAAAACGACGAGCTGCGCGCCGCCGTGGCCATGATCCCCCTGGAACGCATGCTCGTGGAAACGGACAGCCCCTACCTCGCGCCCGAACCCTGGCGCGGCAAGCGCAACCACCCCGCACTCGCGGCCTTCACCGCCGCCGCCGTGGCCGAAATCAAGGGCCTCGCGCCCGAAGAAGTCTGGCGCGCCACCGGGCAAAACGCCCTGCGCTTTTTCAGGCTGGACAACTCGTAGGACGAAGGCATGCCTCCGGCGGCCAAGGGGCCCGCGGCCCCTTGGAACCCCTTTGAGCGCCGCAGCCCCCATGCTGCGCATGGGGGCTGCGACGCGGGCTTCACCAAAAAAACTACAGCGGAGCCAGACCCGCGCGGCCCCCTGATGCATTTGCATCAGGGGGCCGCGCCGAATGGGATTCTCAAGGGGCATTGCCCCTTGAGCCGCCGGAGGCATTCTTTTTCGTCTTTCGCCTCAAGTTTTTCCTGCGCCGGTCCGATAGGTGGGATGTACCCAACCGGAGAAACCATGCGCATCGACGGCACGAACCTGAACCACGTCATGCTCCAGAACAGGAGCCGGAACAGCGGATCATCCCTTTCGGGAACGTCCGCCGGTTCCGTTTCGGGCGTGGTGCCGCGCATTGCCACGGCCACGCCGGGCCAGGGCGAGAGCGAGACCTTCGCCAACGAGATCGCGCGGCGCGCAGGCGCGTATCTGGACGGGAACGGCCAGCCCAAGGACGCCTCGACCCTGAGCGCCGGGCTGACCGACGCCATGGACTGGCTGCGGGAGAATTTCGGCGACGACGTGGCCACGGCCGCCGAGGGCATGGTTCTGGGGGGCACGGCCGGCGGCATCACCGAGGAAAATCTCGGCAACAGCCTGACCAATGTGCTCAAGATGGTGGACCGCAATTTCGGCATCGCGGCCGGGGATTCGGCCATCGCCAGGTTCAACGGCGGGCTGAACGATTCCATCAACGGGTTCTTCGACAACGGGCGGGACGAGCTGTTCCTGGCCGTGCCGTCCAAGAACGCTTCCGGCCTCAGCCAGAGCGCGGTCCTGGGCGACCTGACGGACCGCGTGCTTTCTTCTTCCGGCGCGAGCGATGCGCCGAGCGGCATGGAGCAGCTCCTCGATTCGCTCAAGGCCGACCTGGACGAAGCCCTGCAAAAGGCCCAGGAAAGCTCGAACGCCGATTCCGGCTTCTCCCCGAAGGCCCGCACGTCCCAGGCTTTAAACGGCTACGCTGCCGCGTCCGGCCTCTCCGCCGATTCCGGTCCGGCTCTGCTGTCCATGAGCGTGTAGCAACATCCCTTTTCCGGGAGCCAAGGTGCGATGGCCCGCGAGGCTCCTCGCCTTTCGCGCGAAGAGCGGAATAACGGACACCGACCTCTGCCGAAGCTCACTGCTTTCCGCAGAGAGCGGCTGCTTCCCCGGTTCCCACGCTGCCCGACCAGGAACTGGACATCCACCAATTGTCCGGCTGCGCGCTCTTGCGGCAGGACCAGAACTCGTATTCTCCCACGCAACGCCCGTTCTCCAGTCGAATGGCCTGGATTGCGCGCATCTCCGCGCCACAGAAATCAGAATAAGCCCGCCGCGCGGACTCGACGAGTTCCTGCTGTTCCGGTCCCATCTTCCATTGATGCAGACAGGCGCAGGCCTGCTCCGGCGAAGGTCTGGACGGTGCGGTTTCCTGAACAGGTCGGGCTTTGGTGGCGGGGGGTGCGGGCTTCGGATTGTCCGGTATCGATTCCGGCTTCGTGCGCGGCAGGACGCCCTTGTTATTTTCGCGCCCCTTGTCTTCGGGCAGGGGGGTCAGCCGCACCACGGCCACCGCGTCATCGCCGGGACGCACCTCCGCGTTGGCCATGCCTTTTTGGTATCCCGGCGCACCGGCACGGACGGAATACGTTCCCGCTGAAACCGCGTCGAAACGCACCTCGCCGACGCCGTCCGCTGCGCCGGACAGTCCGGACGGCCCGGATGCGGCCACTCCGGCCCCTGGAATCGGTCTTCCCGTGGCCGCATCCAGCACGCGGACAAGCAAAGCGGACCGATCCAGTCCGGCGATCAGACGAACGCTCCGCTGGGCGCGTCTGTCTTCGAAACCATCCTTATACGTAATCGTGAAGGTCAAATCCGCGGCGAACTCGCCGACCGCGCCCTTTCCTGGCCGCGCCAGCAGCGCAAGACTCTTCGCGGCAAAACGCCCGCCCCCCGAACCGAGCCGGATGGCGGCGCCGTCCGCGGGCCACGGCCCGGTCAGAATCCAGCCCGTGTTTTCGCCCAGGCGCACCGCGCAGCGCACGTCGTATCCCGGTCGGTACTGCTCCGTCAGGTTCGCCTTGAGCCATTGCGCCGCCTTTTCCCAGCCCCGTTCGCAGATGATTTTTTCGTAGTAGCCCGCTGAGGGCGGCACGATTCTGCCGAAACCGAACTCGCCCATGAGCAGCACCTCGAAGCGAGCCACGCCGTCATCCGCCGTGGTGACGCGCGCGAGGCCGACACTGCCCTCCCCGGCTTCGCGGCCATTGACCACGACTTCCAGCGGACGCGGCACTCCTTCATAGTCGCCCAGGGCCAGAAGCAGCCCCTCTTGCTGCCGGGCGGAAAGCCAATCCTGTGATTTCTCCAGATCGACGGACATCTGCGCCAGCAGGCGCGGCGTCACGTCTCCGGCTCCTTCCGTGGCGAAAAGTCCCGCGTTCCAGCCCTTGGCTTGGTCCAGGTAGCGGTTCACTCCGGCCCGGAGCATTTCCGGACTGCCGAAGCGGCAGGCCAACGTCTCGCGAGTCAACCCCTTGAACGGGCTCTGGTCCCAAGTGAAGATATGGACCGGGGAATCCGGCGCGTAGACCCTGCCGCGCAGAAAACTGTCGTTGACGGGGTCGAAGACCAAGGCGTTTCCGGTCCACTCCACCCCTGCCACGAATACTTCTTTGACCAAGTCAGCCACGAGTCCGGCCAGAAGGGCCGGAGGCACGGCATAGCCTGCCAGGGAAATTCCCGTTTCCATGATCGCCGCCTGAGGCCCGCCTTCGTAATAGGCTTTCAGGATCATGTAGGCGTCGGCCGCGGCCAGGGGCACCCGCAATTGCTTGAAGATTCGGGAAAGAAGCTCGTCGCGCATCTTCACGGCCCGGGCAGGGCCGCCAGCCCGGTCCAGCAGTCCGGAACGATGCAGCTTTTCCACCAATTCCACGTCGTCCCGCGCCGTAATCAGGTACCGCCGCGTATCGCGCACAAAGGCGCGCATCTCCGCCTCCAGCGCGACTTCCGAATCCACACCGAGGCGCGTGCCCAGCCGCTCCAACGCCCCGGCCGCGTCCGTGGCCGCTTCCGCCTTGTAGGCGAGCAGAGCCTGCATGCGCTCACGCATGGCCGGCGGCAGTTCGGCCAGTCCGTCCAGGGAGCCCACGCCGCGCCGCAGTTCGGTCTTGAGAAAGCCTTCGTAATTGTTAAGATATTTTGCGGCCTTTTCCGCCTGCACCAGCGTCGGCTTCGTGGAATACCGCTCCAGGAAGATCACCGAATCTTCCACGAACCGATACGCACCTTCCACGTTCTTGGGCACGGCCAGTTCATGATCCAGCCAAAACCGCTCAGTTTGCACCCGGCGGCGCGAAAGGCCGCCCTCCCCTGCCTCGTAGACGTAACAGGAACGGTACTCGCCGGACTTGTCCGCATAGTCGTAGAAGAATTTCTGGCCCACCTCGCCCCGGAAGCGGTCCTCGAAAAGATGGTCGCGGCGCCAAGTCACGTTGATCTCGTGTTCGGCCCCGCCCGCGAGTTCGGAAACTCTGGCGCGGATGCGCTCGGCCAGTTTGCGTTCCGTTGCCGCGTCCCGGCAGCCCACGGTGACGTCAATGTCAGAGGCGGCTCCCGCCGTGCCGCTCATCCAGGAGCCCACTCCCAGCAGCCGCGCCTGCGCGGCCAGTTCCGGAGATTGCTCGAAAACGCTCTCCACGGCCCGCCAAAGCAGCGCTTCCTGTTCCTGAATGCTCAGTCTCGCGCCCCACGCGGAAGCGGGCGCACACACCGCCACCGCACAGACGACCATGCAGCACGCCACCCAATACACGCCGACGGAAAAGAACGCCCCTCGCATACGCTCCTCCAGGCCTTTTGTGGACGATGCCGAGATTCTGGCCCGGAAAAAGGGAACAAGCAAGAAAAACCCGCTATGGGGCAGGTCCGCTTCCCTGCGGCGGAAACGTCGCGAAACAACGCACGCGGCCAAGGAGGGCGAACGCCGGAGGCTATCGCAGCAGGCTGGCCTGGGCCTGGCCGTCCATGCCCAGCGCGCGGTAGACAGCGCCCATGTCCAGGTTCTCGCGCACCACGCTGGCGAGGTGGTCCAGCGCGGCTTCCAGGCCGTAGGACGCGCCGACCCCTTCGAGGGGGTCGAGTCCGCGCGCGGCGCGCAGCTCGTTGATGAACCAGCGCCGGAAGCCGTCGTCGTCGAACACGCCGTGCAGGTAGGTTCCCCAGACGCGGCCCGAGGCCAGGCCGTAGCCCAGGGGGCCGTCCCGGCCCTCGATGATGGGCACGGCCTCGTCCGTGAGCGGCCGGGTCACGCCGTGGTGGATCTCGTAGCCGTACACGCCCCGACCCGAAAGCAGGTGCGTGCCCAGGGCGCGGGTGAGGGTTTTCTCGGCGGCGAGGGTGGTGCGCAAGGGCAGGAACCCGAATCCGTCCACGGTGCCCAGGTCGGTTTCCAGGCCCAGGGGGTCGGCTATTTCCGCACCGAGCATCTGAAACCCGCCGCAGATGCCCACGATGACCGTTTTTCCCGGCAGGGCGCGCAGGGCCGCGAGCATGCCCGCGCCCTTGAGCTGGCGCATGTCGGCCACGGTGTTCTTGGAGCCGGGCAGGATGACCGCGTCGGGCCGTCCCAGCTCGTGCGGGCTGTGCACGATGCGCAGGTTCACGTCCGGTTCCTGCATCAGCGGGTCGAGGTCGTTGAAGTTGGAGATGTGTCCCAGGTCGAGGCAGGCGACGTCCACGGCGGCCTCGTCCTTGACCACGTCGATGGCGCGTTCCCCGGCCTTGAAGGAGACGGAATCCTCCTCGGGCAGGCCGAGGTTGTGGATGTGGGGCACCACGCCGAGCACGCGGCGTCCGGTCATGGAAACCATGGCCGAGAGGGCCGGGTCGAGCAGGCGCTTGTCGCCCCGGAAGCGGTTGAGCACGTAGCCCGCCACCCGCGCCCGTTCGGACTCGGCGAGCAGGTCCATGGTGCCCACCAGGGAGGCGAAGACCCCGCCCCGGTCGATGTCGCTGACGAGCAGCACCTGCGCGTCCGCGTATTCGGCCATTTTCATGTTCACGATGTCGTGCGCCTTGAGGTTGATCTCGGCGGGGCTGCCCGCGCCCTCGATGACCATGACGTCGTGCTCGGCGGCGAGCGAGTCGTAGGCCCGGCAGACCTGCTCGAAGGCGCGCGGCTTGTAGCGGACGTATTCGGCCACGTTCATGTTGCCCACGGGCTTGCCCATGACGATGACCTGGGAGCCGGTGTCGCTGCCGGGTTTGAGCAGCACGGGGTTCATGCGCGCGTCCGGCTCCAGGCGGCAGGCCAGGGCCTGGGTCACCTGGGCGCGGCCCATCTCGCGGCCGTCGCGGGTCACGTAGGAGTTCAGGGACATGTTCTGGGCCTTGAACGGAGCCACGGACAGGCCGTCCTGGAGCAGGATGCGGCAGAGGGCCGCGGCCAGCACGCTCTTGCCCGCGTTGGAGCTGGTGCCCTGGAGCATGATCGCGGGCTTCTTGCGCGCCTTGAGCACGCGAGGCGGCCTGCGCAGGCCGAAATAGACCTCCAGGGCCTCGCAGAGCCGTTCGTTCTGCTCGCGGGTGCGCACGGCCACGCGGAAATAGCGGTCGTCCAGACCCCGGAAGTTGCCGCAGGGCCGGATGGCGATGCGCTGGGAGAGGAGCTTCTCGAAGAGCGGCTGCACGCCCTGGCCGAGCCGCTCCACGCGGCAGAGCAGAAAATTCGCCTCGGAGGGAAAGACCTTGATGCCCGGCACGAAGCCGAGGCCCAGGGCCAGCTTTTCGCGCAGGCGGCGGACCACGGCGCGGGTTTCGGCCTGGTAGGGCAGATCGCGCAGGGCGCGCGCGCCCACCCGCTGCGCCGCCACGTTCACGCTCCATTCGGGCTGGGCCTTGCGGAGCTGGAAGATCAGCTCCGGCGCGCCGAAGGCCAGGCCCAGGCGCAGGCCCGGAATGGCGTAGAACTTGGTCAGGGAGTGGATGACGAGGACGTTGTCGGGCCGCTCGCGCACGAGCCGGTCCAGGCCGGGCACGAAGTCCGCGAAGCTCTCGTCCGCGATGAAGCGGCAGTGCGGGTGCGCCTCGGCCAGCGCGCGGATGCGCCCTGCGCTGGCGAGCGTGCCCGTGGGATTGTTCGGGCTGCACAGGAAGACCACGGCGGGCGAGGTTTCGCTGCGCGCCAGGGCGCGGGCCAGGGCCTCGTCGTCCAGGGCGAAGTCCCGCTCCGGGTCCAGCGGCAGGAACGAGGGTTCCAGCCCGGCGGCCTCGCAGACCCGCTCGTAATCCACGTAGGACGGCACCGGGATCACGGCCCGGCGGAAGCCGGAATAGGCCGCTGCCCGCGCCGCCGCCAAGAGCAGTTCGGACGCGCCGTTGCCCGCGCAGACCTGGGTGGGCCAGACCTTGTACAGCTCGCAGGCCGCCAGGCAGACCTCGCGGCTCTCGGCGTCCGGATAGCTGGCCGCGTCCAGGGCGGCCCGCGCCAATTCGCGCTCCAGCCAGGACGGCGGGCCGAGCGGGTTCAGGCTCGCGGAAAAGTCGTCCAGTTCCTCCACGGAGCAGCCCGCGCGCTCGGCAAGGGCGCGCACGTCCCCGCCGTGCGCGAAACGCCTGCCGTCGCCCGGCTCGTGGTGTCCGCAGATGAGTGATTTCATGCTTTTCAACTACCGCATACGGCCCGAACGTAAAAGGAACAAGTGCGGTCCTGCCAGCCCACGAAGCCCAGGTCCGCGTCCACGTACCACGCCGCGGTGAAGGCTTTGCGGTCCGCGCTCCAGAGCCGGGCCTTGTCCGCTCCGAACGCGGGCTCGAAGCAGAAGGCTCCGGGCGCGGCGCGGTCCACGAAAAGCGTGCAAAGCTCCTCCACCATGGGCAGCCGCCAGCCGCTTCGCCCTGCATACCCGGATTCATCAAGCATCGCCACATATTCGGCGGCCTGCTCGAAATCGAGCGGATATTCGCTGCCGCCGCGCTGCCAGAACAGGCCCGTGGTCCGGTCGAGCACGATTTCCCCGCGCGGCTCGAAATCGTTCGCCGTATAGCGCCGGGGCCGCCAGAGCGCGTCCAGCCCGAAGACCTCCGGCGCCCGCTTCAGGGCCACGCGCAACGGCGCGGCGCGCGGCAGTGCGGGCTTTGCGGCCTCGCCCGGCTCTTCGTGAAACACGCAGGCTTCGGAGCGCCCCCGCGCAAAGGCGCGCTCCAGCCCGGACAGGGCCGCCAGCATCCGCCCGGCCGAGGCGAACCGGCCGCCGGGATCGCGCGCCAGCGCCCGCGGGAAAAACTCGTCCCATTCCGGCCCCAGCTCCGGCCGCAGCTCCCTGGCCGCGGGATCATCCGACCCTTCCGACGCCTTGTCGCGCCCCGGTTCCCGTTCCAGGCCGCCCTCCTTGGGCAAGCGTCCGGTAAGCATACGAAAGAGGGTTACGCCCACGGCGTAGAGATCGCTGCGCGCGTCCGCGGATTCGGGGTCGGCCTCCTGTTCCGGCGCGGCGTAGAACGGCGAGCCCACGACCATGCCGCGCGGCCTGTCCTGCGCGGGCGGAGTCTCGCCGCGCAGCCGGGAAAGCCCGAAATCGATGAGCACCGCCCGGTCCTCGTCCGTGATCATCACATTGAAGGGCTTCACGTCCCGGTGGACGATGCCTTCATGGTGCAGCCGCCGCAGCGCTTCGCAAATCTGCCGCGCATACCGCAGGGCGCGGGGCACGGAAAACAGCCGGGAGGGTTTTTCCGCGTCGTACTCCTCGCCCATGAGCACGCCGAGATTGTTGCAGAAATATTCCATGGTGAAGAAGGGCATGCGCCCCAGGCCGGGCACCTCCGCCTCGCCCGCGTCCAGGACCGCGGCCACGTTCGGGTGGCGCACCCGGCCCATGGTCCGCGCCTCGGCCAGGAACAGCTCCCGGACCTTGTCCGCGCCCGCCACGTCGAGCATGATCTCCACCGGGCGGCAGAGCTTGAGCGCCACCACGCGGCCCGTGAGCGGCTGCTCGGCCTTGTAGACGACGCCCATGCCCCCGCGCCCGAGCCGACCCAGGATCTTGTATTTGTCGATGTGCATGAAACCCTTACAGCAGCCTTTTGACGTAGCCCTCGTTCAGGCCCAGCGCGCGCATGGCGTTCACGGTCTTCATCACGTCATATGGCACGAACACCGCCTGAAGGACGTTCTTTTCGCGGTCGAGCAGCACGTATTTGGCGCGGTTGTCGCCGTCGCGCGGCTGGCCCACGGCCCCGGCGTTGACGAGGTAGCGCCTGTCCGGCTCCAGGGTCACGGGCTTGTCCCAAAACTCCTCCCGCCGGGCCGCGCTGCCGTCATACGAGTAGAGGTTCAGCTCGTGGGTGTGCCCGGCAAAGGCGAACCGGTGCGGGTAGGAGCGGAAGACCCCGGCCAGCTCGTCCTCGTCCAGCGTGTAGAGGTATTTGTTCACGGAGTCGGGCGGGCAGCCGTGCACGCAAAGCATGCCCTGGAACTCCAGGGTTTCGGGCAGGCCGCGCAGCCATTGCACGGAATCGTCCGAAAGCATGGTCCGGGTTTTCTCCACGGCTTTGCGCGCCGGGGGATTGAACCATTGCAGATACTTGCCGCCGCGCAGCCCCTGCTCGTGGTTGCCCAGGACCGAGGGGATGCCGCGCTCGCGGATGCGCCGCACGCAGGCTTCCGGCTCCGGGCCGTAGCCCACGATGTCGCCCAGGCAGACGCAATCCCTGATCCCGCGCCGGTCCATGTCCTCCAGCACGCGGTCCAGGGCCTCGACATTGCCGTGCGCGTCCGAAATCACGGCCAGAAGCTGCTCGTTGCCGTCCTTGCTCATGCTTATGCCTTACCCCAGCGGACCGCGCCGGGGCAAGCAGAGGCAGGCGCGGACCAGGAAGAACGCCTGCCCCGGACGCGCTCCATGCGTCAATCCGGCAGCAGGCCCGCGCGCCGGGCCACGTCGAGCGCCTGGTCGGACTGGTTCAGGGGATAGAGATGCACGCCGGGCGCGCCGCCGTCGAGCAGTCCCTTGATCTGCCGCGCGGCGTATTGCGTGCCCGCCTCCTGCACGGCCTCGTCCCCGCCCTGGGCGTGCGCGGCTTCGAGCGCGGCGTAGAGGTTGCCGGGAATGGCCGCGCCGCAGAGCGAGAGGATGCGCCGGGCCGAGGCCATGCTCCGCAGGGGCATGACCCCGGGGATGATCGGCTTTGTGCAGCCTTTTTGCGCGAGGCGCTCGACCATGTCGAAATAGCGGCGGTTGTCGAAGAAGAGCTGGGTCACGCCGAAATCCGCTCCGGCGTCGAGCTTGAATTTGAGCATCTCGATGTCCGCTTCCACGCTGGGCGATTCCAGGTGCGGCTCCGGGTAGGCCGCGATTGCCAGGGCGATGTCCGGGAAGCGGGGCCGGATGCGGGCCACGAGGTCCGAGGCGTGCATGAAGGGCGCGCCGGGCTTGGGTCCGGTGCCGTCGCTGCCGTCCCCGCGCAGGGCCAGGACGTTGTTGATGCCGCCCGCCTGGAACTGGGCCACGGCGTTGTCCACCCGCTCCGGGGTCAGGCCGCAGCAGGTCAGGTGGGGCATGACCGTGAGCCCGTGGACCGCGGCCAGGGCCGTTGCCGCTTCCAGGGTGTTGCTCCCGCCGCCGCCGGCCCCGCAGGTCACGGAGACGAACAGGGGCCGCAGCGCCTTGAGCCGACGGGCCACTTCGAGCATGCGCTCGCGCGCGGCCTGGTCGCGCGGGGGGAAGAATTCCAGGGACACGAACCGCTTGTTCCTGGCGATCAGATCGGGAATGCGCTCTTGCATGGCTTGCTCCTTGATGCAGGCACAGCCTACAATATTTGTATATTCGGTTTGATTGATTTAAGTGCTACCCCTTTGCCGCGCCTTCGTCAAGCGCGTGAGGACCGCCGCCGGGGCCGCAGCGCCGGAACGGTCCGTACAGGAACAAACCCCTCTTTTGCGCCCGGCGCGGATGCCGCTGCGGATGCAGCTCCGCCTTGCGCCCGGACCGGGTTTCACGCTAGAAGGGCATACAAACGTGAGGATTTGCGGCCATGTCCAAGCTCAAGACCCTGCTCCTGCATCCGGACCCGGAAGTGCGCGCCCAGCTGCGGCGCATGCTCGCGGACGTTCCCTTCCTGCAGGTGCTCGGCGAGGCGGTCTCGGCCTTCGAGGGCCTGGAGCTGCTGGAGCACGTCGGCTACGGCGCGTTCTTCGTGGGCCTCGACCTGGACGAGGGCGTGAGCGGCATGGAGCTGGCGCAGATGCTGCGCGGCCGCAAGGACAGGCCCGCCCTGGTGCTGCTCTCGGAAGACGAGAGCAAGGCCTACGCCGCCTTCGAGCTGGGCGCGCTCGACTACATCATCTGGCCTCCTTCCGAGGAACGCCTGGAGATGACCCTGGAAAAGCTGCGCGACTTCAAGGCGCGCTACCGCGAGGTTCCGGAGCCTTCGGACTGGCGCGACGCGGACGCGGGCGAGGCCACCTCGGAAGAGACCCTGCGCCTGGCCCTGGACGAGGACGAGCAGGAGAGCTTTCTGGCCGCGCTCAAGCAGGCCTGGGACTCGTCCCACAAGTCCAGCCCGGAGATCGAGAAGCTCGCCGTGACCCAGGACGGCAAGACCATCCTGATCCCCTACACGCAGATCATCTTCGTGGAGGCCTTCGAGGACTATTCCTACGTGCACACCAGCGGCCAGAAGTTCCTGACCTCGCACCGGCTCAAGAACCTGGAAGACCGGCTGGAGCCGCACCGCTTCTTCCGGGTGCACCGCAAATTTCTGGTCAACCTGGACATGGTCACGGAGATCGCCAGCCTGCCCGGCAGCAACTTCATGCTCCGCACGGCGGGCAAGACGCGCATCGAGCTGCCCATCTCCCGGCGCAGGATCGCCAAGCTGAAACAGATCCTCGGCTTCTAGCCGGGGAAGCAGGGTCCGGCCCGCACCGTTCACCGTGCTGCGCGGGCCTTTGACCGAATAGATATGGCCGGGCGCGCGCCCAACTGCAATCATCGGCGTCGTATTCGGGGCAATGCGTCCTTCGCGGCCCTGTCGGAGCAAGATATGGACAAGCGGGAAACCCTCGACAACCTCCTGCGCGAAGAGCGCGTGATCCGGCCCCTGCCGCAGTTCGTGGCCGAGGCCAATCTCAAGCCGGGCCAGGTCCAGGCCCTGCGCGAGCGCGCGGAGTCCGACCCGCTCGGCTACTGGGAGGAGGCCGCCGAGGAGCTGGAATGGTTCCGGCGCTGGGACGCCGTGCTGGACGAGTCCCAGGCCCCCTTCTACAAATGGTTCCCGGGCGCGCGCTGCAACATCGCGCACAACGCCCTCGACCGCCACATCGAGACGCCGAACAAGAACAAGCTCGCCCTGATCTGGGAAGGGGAGCCGGGCGACACCCGCAAATTCACCTATTTCGAGCTGCACCGCGAGGTCAACCGCTTCGCCAACGCGCTGCGCTCCCTGGGCGTGCGCAAGGGCGACTGCGTGGCCGTGTTCATGCCCCCCCTGCCGGAAACCGTGGTGGCCATGCTCGCCTGCGCCAAGATCGGCGCGGTGCATTCCCTCGTCTTTTCCGGCTATTCGGCCAAGGCCCTGCGCCAACGCCTGAACGGCTGCAAGGCCAAGGCCCTGGTCGCGGCGGACGGGTATTACCGCAACGGCAAGGTCCACCGCCTCAAGGAAGTGGCCGACCAGGCCCTGGACGGCGCGAACGGGGACGTGGAGTCCGTCGTCGTGGTCCGGCGCACGGGCGGCGACGTGACCATGCGCGAGGGGCGGGACTTCTGGTACGAGGAACTGGTGCGCCGGGAACGCAAGGAAGCCTCCGTGGAGGTCGTGGACGCGGGCGATCCGCTCTTCTACCTCTACACCTCGGGCGCCTCCAGCCGACCCCAGGCCGTGGTCCACTCCCACGGCGGCTACATGGTCGGCGTGCAGCGCACCTTCAGCCAGGTCTTCGACGTCAAGGCCACGGACATCTTCTGGTGCACCTCGGACCCCGGCTGGATCATGGGCCACACCGCGGCCATCTACGGCCCGCTCCTGGCCGGGACCACCACGGTGCTCTACGAGGGCCACCCCAACTACCCGCAGCCGGACCGCCTCTGGAGCATCATCGAGCGCTACGGCGTGAGCATCTTCTACTCCACGCCCACCACCATCCGCACCCTGATGCGCTTCGGCGGGCAGTATCCGCGCCAGCGCGACCTGACCAGCCTGCGGCTGCTCGGCTCCGCAGGCGAACCCCTGGACCCGGAAACCTGGACCTGGCTGCACCGCCAGATCGGCGACGAGAACTGCCCCGTGCTGGACACCTGGTGGCAGACCGAAACCGGCATGTTCATGGTCTCGCCGCTGCCCGTGAGCGTGGTCAAGCCGGGGTCCGTGGCCCGCGCCCTGCCCGGAGTGCAGGCCGACGTGGTGGACCTGGACGGCGGCCCGGTGGAGCGCGGCGAAGGCGGCTTCCTGATCATACGGAAGCCCTGGCCCGCCATGATGACCGGAATCCTGGACGACGAGGACGGCTACCGGGCCTGCTTCCGCCGCGTGCCCGGCGTCTACTTCGCGGGCGATCTGGCCCGGCTGGACGAGGACGGCTACATCTGGGTCAAGGGGCGCTCGGACGAGGTGCTGCTCATCGCCGGGCACCGCATCGGCACCGCGGACATCGAAGAGGCCTTCATCTCGCACCGCGCCGTGGCCGAGGTGGCCGTGGTGGGCCTGCCCGACCGCATCAAGGGCGTCACCGCCAAGGCCTTCGTGGTCCTGACCCCGGACGAGGATCCCTCGGACGAGCTGCTGCGCGACCTGGAGCGCCACGTGCGCGAGGAGCTGGGGCCCATCGCCGCCATCCGCAGCATCGAGTTCCGCGAGAGCCTGCCCAAGACCCGCAGCGGCAAGATCCTGCGCCGCTCCCTGCGCGACGAGGAGCTGGACAGCCCCCTGGATCCGATTCGGGACGATTCCTGATCGTTTTCCACTCCGCCGAGCCGCTGAAACATTTCCATTTTCCTTGCGCCGTGCTAATGGGGAGTCGAGTTTTTCCGGACAACTCTCCAAGGGGTACGCGACGAACATGCCCAAGCCTCGAAAACCCGGCGGCCAAAGCGCCCTGCTCATAGCGCTGGTCTACGCCGCGTGCGGTTTCCTCTGGATTCTGCTCTCGGACAGGGCCGCGGAACTGCTCATCGACAACCAGAGCGCCCTGGGCATCGTCCAGACCTACAAGGGCTGGTTCTTCATCCTGGGAACCGCCCTGCTGCTCTACGTTTTCGTCCGCCGCCAGCTCTCCCGCACCCACGACGCCGCCGTGACCGCCGAAAGGCAGGCGGAAAAAGTCATGGAACTGATGCGCGCCCTGCCCCTGGCCGTGCAGGGCTACGACGAAAACCGGCGCGTGGTCCTCTGGAACGCCGCCAGCGAGCAGCTGTACGGTTTCCGCGAAGACGAGGCCATGGGGCGGCTCCTGGAAGATCTGATCATCCCCCCGGCCATGCGCCCATTCGTGATCGAGGCCGTGCAGGGCTGGATCGAGCGGGACGAGGCCATCCCGGCGGGCGAGCTGACCCTGCTGCGCAAGAGCGGCGCGCCCGTGGAAGTCTATTCCTCGCACCTGATGTCCTTGCAGACGGACGGCTCCCGGATCATGTTCTGCCTGGACATCGACCTCTCCGAGCTGAAGCGCGCCGAGCGCGAGCTCAAGGAAAAGGAGCGCGTGCTCCGGCTGACCCTGGAAGCCACCAACGACGGCATCTGGGACTATCGCCTCGACACCGAGGAATTTAAGTGCAGCAGCCGCTGGGCCGACATGCTCGGTCTGCGCCGCGAGGATGTTTCGTCCAAGGGCTGCCAATGCATGCTCATGATGCATCCGGAGGACCGCGCCGGAACGGGAGCGGCCCTGGAGGAATACCTCGCCGGGCGCACCGAGAGCTACAGCGCGGAGTTCCGCCTGCCCCACGAGGACGGCGGCTGGCGCTGGATCTATTCCCGCGGGCGCATCGTGGAACGCGACGAGGCGGGCCGCCCCCTGCGGCTCATAGGCGCGCACACGGACATCACCGAACTCAAGCAGACGCAGCAGCGCCTTCTGGAAGCCAAGGAGCAGGCCGAGAACGCCTCCCGCGCCAAGAGCGAGTTCCTGGCCAACATGAGCCACGAGCTGCGCACCCCGCTGAACGGACTCATGGGCATGCTCCAGCTGCTTTCCATGGGCTCCCTGGAAGGCGAGGAGCGCGAATACGTGGACACGGCCCTGGCCTCAGGCCGCAGCCTGCTCGCCATCATCGGCGACGTGCTCGATTTCTCCAAGCTCGACGCCGGGATCATGGACGTGGCCAGCGAGCCTTTCGACCTGCGCGAAACCCTGGACACCGTGATCGGCAACTTCACGATCATCACCAAGGACAAGGGTCTCAGCCTGGAGCTGGACGTGGCCCCCGGCGTGCCCAACGTGCTTGTGGGCGACCCCGGCAGGCTCCGCCAGATCCTCTTCAACCTCATCGGCAACGCCCTCAAGTTCACGGAGCAGGGGTCGGTCCGGCTCAGCGTCTCGCCGCTTCCCGGCACGCGCGAGCTTTTCCGGGTTCTCTTCGTGGTTTCGGACACGGGCATCGGCATCCCGGAAAACCGCCTCGAAGACATTTTCGGGGCCTTCACCCAGGTGGACGGCTCCTTTGCCCGGCGGTTCCAGGGCGCGGGACTGGGCCTGGGCATCGTCCGCCGCCTGACCCGGCTGCTCGGCGGCGGGGTTTCCGTGGATTCGGAGCTGGGCAAGGGCACGAGCTTCTACGTCAGCCTGCCCTTCGTGCGCACCGGACCCGGCATGCGCCCGGAAAGCAGCGCGCGCCGGGAACACTGCCTGATCAACCGCCCCCTGCGCATTCTCGTGGCCGAGGACGACCGGGTCAACCAGATCCTGGCGCGCAAGATGGTCGAGCGCCTGGGCCACGAGGCCACCTGCGTCTCCAACGGCCGCCAGGCCCTGGAAGCGCTGCGCGCGGGCAAGTACGACTGCGTGCTCATGGACGTGCAGATGCCCGTCATGGACGGGCTGGCCGCCACGCGGGCCATCCGCCAGGACGCCGAGCTGGGGGCCATGCGCATCGTGCCCATCCTCGCGCTCACGGCCCACGCCATGTCCGGGCACAAGGACAAATTCCTGGCCGCGGGCATGGACGGCTACCTGCCCAAGCCCGTGGACATGAACATCCTGGCCGACAAGCTGGCCGAGATATGCGAGGGGGGGCGCAAAGCCCGGCTCTGAGCCTTTCCCCGTCTGCGAAGCGGATTCGAAACAATATGTCTATCCACTGCCCCTGCAATGTGATAGGGTTTAAGCGTCCATAGAACCCTTCTTCATGGAGTCCGCAACCCGTCATGCGCAGACCTTCCCGCACCGCCCTTTCCGCGCTGCTCCTGGCCGCCTTCGCCCTGGGCGCGCTGCTTCCGTTCGCGGCTCCATCCGGGACGGCTTTCGCGGAAGCAGGGCGGGGCGCGCTCCGCTCCGCAAGCGAGCTGGACTACCCTCCCTTTGCCCTGGTGCTGCCGGACGGCAGCCCGGACGGCTTTTCCGTGGACCTGCTCAAGGCCGTGGCCCAGGCCAAGAATCTGAACATCGACATCGCCGTCGGGCCATGGAGCGAGATCAAACAAAAACTCATGGACGGCGAGCTCGACGTGCTGCCCCTGGTTTCCTATTCCAAGGAGCGCGACCGGCATTTCGACTTTTCCACGCCCTACCTGCGCATGCACGGCACCGTGTTCGTGCGCGAGGACAACGAGAGCATCCGCAGCGAAAAGGATCTCAAGGACAAGGAAGTCATCGTCATGCGCGGGGACACGGCCGAGGAGTACGCCGTGCGCAACGCGCTCAGCGACCATCTGGTGCTCACGGACAACTACGAGCAGGCCATGCTCATGCTCTCAAGCGGCGAGCACGACGCCGTGCTCGTGCAGCAGGTCGTGGGCTGGCAGCTGATCCAGAAGCTGCACATCGAGAACCTCAAGGACGCGCTGGCGCGGGAGGAAACGAGCCTCAAGCCCATGGGCAGCCCGCTCCAGGGATTCGAGCAGAAATTCTGCTTCGCCGTGCAGGAAGGCGACCGCGAGCTCCTGGCCGATTTGAACGAGGGGCTGGCCATCGTCATCTCCAACGGCACCTACGACGCGCTCTACGACAAGTGGTTCGGCCCGATCCTGCCGGGACCGCCCCTTTCCGTCCGCCAACTCCTCACATATTTCCTCGTCACGGTCGTGCCGATCCTCCTGCTCCTGGCCGGAGGGGGGCTGCTCTTCCTGCGCCGGGAGGTCCGCCGCCAGACAGCCAACCTGCGCAAAAGCGAAAAGCTCTACCGCACGCTGGTCAACGGGCTGCCCGACTACGTGGTGCGCTACGACGCGGACGCCCGCTATCTTTATATTTCCGACAACATCGAAGAGCTGCTGGACATCCCGCCGCAGGACTTCATCGGCAAGTCGCACCGCGAGCTGGGCTTTCCGGAAGAGCAATGCGCGCTCTGGGACGCGACGATCAAAAAGGTCTTCGAGACCGGGCAGTCCATGGACACGGAATTCCCTCTTGAGGCCAAGTCCGGCACCGCCGTGCTCGACTGGCGGCTCATCCCGGAGATGGACGAGCAGGGCGCGGTCAAGACCGTGCTTTCCCTCTGCCGCGACATCACCCGGCAGCGCAGGCTGGAGCAGGAATACCAGACGCTCTTCCGCGAGATGCTCGACGGCTTCGCCCTGCACGAGATCCTCCTCGACGAGAACGGCACGCCCCGGGACTACCGCTTCCTGGCCATCAACCCCGCCTTTGAAAAGCTCACGGGGCTGCGCTCCGAAAACGTCCTGGGCCGGACCGTGCTGGAAGTCTTGCCGGAAGTCGAGCCCTACTGGATCGAGACGTACGGCAAGGTGGCCCTGGACGGCGAGCCCACGTTCTTCGAAGGCTATTCCGGCGCCATCGGCAAATACTTCAAGGTCACGGCCTTCCGGCCCGCGCCGGGCCTCTTCGCCTGCATCTTCCACGACCTGACCTCCCGCAAGCTGGCCGAGGAAGCCCTGCTCCAGGCCAAGGAGCAGGCCGAATCCGCAAGCAGGGCCAAGTCCGAGTTCCTGGCGAACATGAGCCACGAAATCCGGACGCCCCTCAACGGCGTGCTGGGCATGCTCCAGCTCCTGGAACTCTCCCGCCTGGAGCCGGAGCAGGAATACTACGCCAAGACCGCGATCAAATCGGCCCACCGCCTGCTGCGGCTGCTTTCGGATCTGCTGGACATCTCCCGCATCGAGGCGGGACGCCTTTCGCTCAGCCGCGAATGGTTCACCCTCGACGACCTGCGCCAGTCCATCCTCGAACTCCAGAACCTGGCCGCCCGCGACAAGGGGCTCCGGCTTGAATTCGTCCTGGGCGAGCGGCTTCCGAAGGCCCTGCTCGGCGACGAGGTCCGGCTGCGCCAGATTCTCTTCAACCTCGTGGGCAACGCCATCAAGTTCACCTCCGAAGGGAGCGTGCGGGTGGATGTTTCCCTGCTGCCCTATTCCAGAGACAACTCGGCCCGGGTGCTCTTCATGGTCAGCGACACGGGAATCGGCATTTCGGACGAGCTGCTGGAGAACATCTTCGAGCCCTTCGTCCAGGGCGAGGGCAACTACACCCGCCACTTCCAGGGGGCCGGACTCGGCCTTTCCATCGTGCGGCGGCTGGTGGGCCTGATGCACGGCGAAATCGCCATCGACAGCCGCGTGGGCGAAGGCACGACGATCTACCTTTCCCTGCCCTTTGAGCTGCCCTCCCGGAAGCGGCCGCTTCCGCAAGACCGGGACGAGGAGACGACCTGCTTCACGCAGGGCTGCCGCAGGGTGCTCCTGGCCGAGGACGACGAACTCAGCCTCCAGGTGGTCGAGCGCATGCTCACGAAAATGGGCTACGCCCCGGTCACGGCCCGCAACGGGCTGGAAGCGCTGGATCTGCTCGCCCGCGAGGATTTCGACCTCGTGGTCATGGACGTGCAGATGCCCGTCATGGACGGCGTGGAGGCCACCAGGCGCATCCGCACTTCCGCCCAGTTCCAGGACAAGGCCGCAATCCCCATCGTGGCCATGACCGCCTACGCCATGGACGGCGACCGGGAGAAGTTCCTGGCCGCGGGCATGAACGGCTACGTCTCCAAGCCCGTGGAAATGAACCGGCTGCGCGAATCCCTGGCCAGCGTCCTGGCCAACTGACGCCGCAAGCCGACGCGCGATGCCCGCGCGCCCGGATCCGATTTCCATTGCGCGCCGCCGCCGGAGCCGCTATGCTCCGGCCGGGAGCGCAAGCATGCAGGAACGAACGAAAAAATACCTCGACCCCAAGCCGCCCCGCCGCAAGCCGCACAGCCACGTCCGCGACCTGCTGCTGGTGCTGCTCGGCGTGGGACTGGTGATCATCTTCTTCAGCAGCCAGTCGCGCTTCAACTTCACGTCCCGGAACATGACGGACAAGGAACGGATCGTGCGCAAGGTCGTCTACGACGGCGAGCTCGAACCCAAGAACCTCGGCCTCTCCCCGGAACAGCTGCGCCCCCTGGACGACCTGCTCGCCGAGGAAACCCGCAACCTGCGGCAGATCCGCATCCACATCGAACGGCAGGACCGCTACGAAAAGCTCTCGGACGGCACCGAGCTGCGCTTCTGGTGCGTGCTCACCCTGGACAACGGCAGCACCGTCCGCACGGTGATCTCCCGGACCCGGCGCGACGGACTGATCTCCAGCCTGACGCGGCGCATCCGCGACGACCTGGAAAAATACCGCTCCTCGGCCCGGAAAATGGGCAAGGAACGTATCGATTCCTTCACCAATACCATGTAAACTGGCCCGCAAGGCAAACTGCGGCCACTCCCGACCCGGGGCGGGGAGGCGATTTCCGCCGGGAAAACGCCTCCGGCGCAAAGGCGACCGGCCTGTTGGACAGGCGCGGCCGAATCCTTTACAAGTGGCTCCACCCAAACTCTGGAAACCTACGGACCACAACACCATATGGACACCGCGAAGATTCGCAATTTCAGCATCATCGCCCACATCGACCACGGCAAGTCGACGTTGGCGGACCGCATCCTTGAGCTGACCGGCCTCGTCGGCGAGCGCGACAAAAAGGAGCAGTATCTCGACAGGATGGAGCTTGAGCGAGAGCGCGGCATCACCATCAAGGCCCAGACCGTGCGCATTCCCTACACCGCGCCGGACGGGCAGAAATACGTGCTCAACCTCATCGACACGCCCGGCCACGTGGACTTCAGCTACGAAGTCTCGCGCTCGCTCGCGGCCTGCGAGGGCGCGCTCCTCGTGGTCGACTCCACCCAGGGGGTCGAGGCCCAGACCCTGGCCAACGTCTATCTCGCCCTGGACAACAACCTCGAAGTGGTCCCCGTGCTGAACAAGGTGGACCTGCCCAGCGCCGACCCGGAGCGGGTCGCCGCCGAAATCGAGGAGATCATCGGCCTGGACGCGTCGGGCGCCGTGGCCGTCAGCGCCAAGAGCGGGCTGAACGTGGACCAGGTGCTTACGCAGATCGTGGAGCAGCTGCCCGCGCCCGGAGGCGACTGCTCGGCCCCGCTCAAGGCCCTGATCTTCGACTCCTGGTACGACTCCTACCAGGGCGTGGTCGTGCTCTTCCGCATCTTCGAGGGCACGCTCAAAAAAGGGCAGTCGATCCGCATCTTCTCCACGAAGCGGGATTTCGAGGTCACCAAGCTCGGCGTGTTCTCGCCCGGCCCCAAGGACATGAAGGAGCTTGGCCCCGGCGAAGTGGGCTTTCTCTGCGCCTCCATGAAGGAACTGGGCGACGCGCCCGTGGGCGACACCATCACCTCGCCGGAAAACCCGACGGACAAGCCCTATCCCGGCTTCCAGAAGGTCAAGCCCATGGTCTTCGCCGGGCTCTACCCGGTGGAGCCCGCGGAATACGAGACCCTCAAGACCGCCCTGGAAAAGCTCCAGCTCAACGACGCGGCCTTCACCTACGAGCCGGAAACCTCCCAGGCCCTGGGCTTCGGGTTCCGCTGCGGCTTCCTGGGCCTCCTGCACATCGAGATCATCCAGGAGCGCCTGGAGCGGGAGTTCGAAGCCCGGCTGATCACCACCGCCCCCTCGGTGGTCTACCAGGTGCGCACCACGGACGGAACGGAACTGCGCATCGACAACCCGAGCAAGCTGCCCGACCCGCAAATCATCGACGTGATCCGCGAGCCTTTCGTGCGGCTCGAGGTCCACGTGCCCAACGACTACGTGGGCGCGGTGCTCGCGCTCTGCGAGGAAAAGCGCGGCATCCAGAAAAACATCAACTACGCCGGCATGAACAGGGTGATCATCACCTACGAGATCCCCTTCGCCGAAATCATGTACGACTTCTTCGACCGCCTGAAGTCCTCCACCAAGGGGTACGCCTCCCTGGACTACGAGGTCATCGACTACCGCGAGGCGGACATGATCAAGCTGGACATCCTCATCAACGGCGATCCCGTGGACGCCTTCTCCATCATCGTGCACCGCGAGAACGCCCCGCGCATGGGCCGCAGCGTGGCCCTGAAGCTGAAGCGCTCCATCCCGCGCCAGATGTTCGAGGTGGTCATCCAGGCCGCCATCGGCCGCAAGATCATCGCCAAGGAGCGCAACGCGCCCTTCCGCAAGGACGTCACCGCCAAGTGCTATGGCGGCGACATCACCCGAAAGCGCAAGCTCCTGGAAAAGCAGAAAGAAGGCAAGAAGCGCATGCGCCGCATGGGCAACGTGGAAATTCCGCAGGAGGCCTTCCTGGCCGTCCTCAAGGCCGGCGACGAATAGGGCCGGCACGCCAACCAAAGGAAGATCAATGACGTTCAACAAACAGTCCGCAGCGGTCGACGATCCCGTGGCCAAGCTCCGGGAGTGGGTCGAGGCCATCCTCATCGCCGTGGTCCTGGCCCTGTTCATCCGCTCCTTCGTGGTCCAGGCCTTCAAGATTCCGTCCGGCTCCATGCTGGAAACGCTCCAGATCGGCGACCACCTGCTGGTGAGCCGCTTCGCCTACGACCTCAAGGTGCCGTTCACGGACATCTCGATCCTCTCCACGGGCGACCCGCAGCACGGCGACGTGATCGTCTTCGAATATCCGGAAGACCCCTCCAAGGATTTCATCAAGCGCGTCATCGGCGTTCCCGGCGACACCATCGAGATCAAGAACAAGATCGTCTACCGCAACGGCGAAGCGCTCATCGAGCCCTACGTGCGCCATTCGGACCCGCGCATCCTGCCCAGCCGCCGCGACTTCGTGGCCACCTTCACCGTGCCGGAGGGCCAATACTTCGTGCTCGGCGACAACCGCGACGACTCCCGCGACTCCCGCTTCTGGGGCTTCGTGGGCCGCGACGCCATCGTGGGCAAGGCCCTGGTGCTCTACTGGTCCTGGAACGGCGAGGACATGAGCGTGCGCTGGAACCGCATCGGCGATCTGGTGGAATAAGCCCGGCTCCGTCCGACAAGAAGAAGCCCCGGTCCGAGGATCGGGGCTTCTTCTTTGGCCTTCCGCGCCCGGCGGGCGCACTCTGGCGGCGCAGTCCGGTCCGGGCGCTAGTCCTCTTCGGGCTCCCAGACGAACCGGAACAGGCAGGCCGGGTTTCCGGCGGCGATGGTTTCGGGCCGTTCCATGCGCAGCCGATCCGAATAGCCCCGCGCAAAAGGCTCGTCCCGCGCGCAGGAAAGCAGCGGCAAGAGCGCTTCCGGCATGCCCAGGGCGCGGTAGCTCTCCACGTAGAGGCAGCGGCGCACGCGGAACGAGGCGCTGTTCGCGTCCCGCTTGAAATCGGCCACGGCAATGGCCCCGCCCGCCCGCCAGAGGTCGAGCACGGTCAGAAAGTGGTCCAGGCAGGGCTTCTCGGGAGCCGCCGCCGCGAAATCGCGCCCGGCCTCGAAGGCCGAACGTTCCTGGACGGCGCGCACGAGTTCCAGGGCCTCGTCCGGCCCGTGCAGGCGCACGGCTTCGTCGTAGACGCGGCGCAGCACCTGGGCCTCCAACACGCGGCGGTCGAGCTGGGTGATCTTCGTCATGCCTTGGGCTACCACATCGCGCCGGCGGGAAAAAGCCCCTTGCCCGCGCCTGGCCCGCCGCCCGCCAACTTGCCCTTGCCCAGGCATTGGAGTATCCTTTGCAACTTCCCAGTAACTATGCCCAGTTCCTTTCCGAGGATGGAAATGCCTCCCAGCAAGCCTTCAAACCCGTCTTCCGGGCGCTCCGAAAACGGACCGGAGCGCGCTCTGCCCGAATCCCGCGAAAACGGGACGGAGCTTGCGCGTCTGGAGGCCGAGCTTGAACAGCTGAAAAAGGAAAACGCCCGCCTGCGCGCCCTGGCCGACGCCCCCTACGAAGCCATCGCCTTTTTCGGCGCGGACATGCGCTGCGTGACCGCCAACGCCACCACCCTGCGGCTCTTCGGCTACGAGAGCGAATCCGAGCTGCTGGGCAAACATGTCCTGGAATTCGTGGCCCCGGAATCGAGGGAGGAAGTCTCCCGGCGGTTTCAGACCGAAGACACGCGAGCCTACGAGCTGATGGGCCTGCGCCGCAATGGGGAGACGTTTCCGGCCGAGGCGCACGGCAAGAAAGGCGTCTTCAACGGCCAGCCCGTGCGCATCTCCGCCATGCGCGACATCACCCGGCGCAAGCAGATCGAGCGGGAGCTGCAAACCGCGGCCAACGAGCTGGAAATCATCTTCGCCTACAGCAAGGTCGGGCTGATGCTCCTGCGCGGCGGCCGCTGGCTGGCCAAGGCCAACCAGGCCCTGGCCGACATCCTCGGCTACGACACTCCCGAAAAGATGATCGGGCGGAGCATGCGCGAGCTGCACCTGACCGAGGAAAACTTCCAGCATTTCGGCGAGAAGTACTACAACGCCCTTGCGGACAAGGCCCTGCTGCACATCGAGTACCGCCTGCGCCGCAAGGACGGCAGCCCGGTCTGGTGCATGCTCTCCGGCCAGGCCCTGGACCGGGGCGCCCCCGCGGACCTGAACAAGGGCGTGCTCTGGGCCGTGGACGACATCACCCGCATCAAGACCCAGGAGCAGGAACTGCGCGCCCTGGCCTGCACGGATTACCTCACGGGCGTGCACAACCGCCGCCATTTCCTGGACCTCGCCTCGCGCGAGCTGAAGCGGAGAAAACGCCACGGCGGGGACTGCGGCCTGCTGCTCATCGATCTGGACCGCTTCAAGGACGTCAACGACCAGCTCGGACACGGCGCGGGCGACGCCGTGCTCAAGACCTTTGCCCGGCGCTGCTGCGGCGCGCTGCGCGAAGTGGACATCTTCGGGCGGCTCGGCGGAGAGGAATTCGCCGTGCTCCTGCCCGGATCCGACCTGGAAGGGGCGCGCACCGTGGCCGAGCGCATCCGCGAGGGCATGAGCGACATGGAAACCCGCACCCCCGAAGGCAACATCCGGGTCACGGTGAGCATCGGGGTGACCTCCACCGAGCGCCCCGTGGCCGACGTGGAGGCCCTCATCGCCCGCGCGGACAAGGCCCTCTACCGGGCCAAGCGCCTGGGCCGCGACCGGGTCGAGATCGGCTGAGCCTCTTCCCGACCTTCCGCCCTTGCCGTTTTTCCCACGCCCCGGTACAGAAACGGTATCCGCTTGCGGGCCGCAGGCCCCGCGGACATCCGCAACACCATCCAAGGAGCGTGCGCATGCGTCCCCTGTTCCCCGCCGTTCACCTCGCCGCCTGTCTCGCCGCGCTCTTGCTTGTCTGCGCCGCCCCGGCCATGGCCGAAAGCGCGAAGCCCGATCCGAAGGCTCCGGAGCTGCCCGTCTGGAACGACCCGACCACCGGCATGGAGTTCGTGCTCCTGCCGGGCGGCTGTTTCCTCATGGGCAGTCCGCAGAACGAACCCGGCCACGAACCCGGCGAAGAAACCCGGCAGGTCTGCGTGGACCCGTTCTGGATGGGCCGCTACGAGGTCACGCGGGCGCAGTTTTCCAAATTCGCGGACACGGCGGGGTACGTGACCAATGCCGAGCGCCAGGGCTGGATCCGGGTCTGGGAATACCGCTGGATGAACGTCTACCACGAGGACTGGCGGGAGCCGCACTTCAAGCAGGGCGACGACGAGCCCGTGCTGACCATGGACTGGGACGACGCCGAGGCCATGGCCGCGTGGCTGAGCAAGCGCGGCAACGGACGCTTCCGCCTGCCCACTGAGGCCGAGTGGGAATACGCGGCCCGCGCCGGGACCACCACCGCCCGCTACTGGGGCGACGCCTACGACGAGCGCGTCTGCGCGAACGCCAACGTGGGCGACATGACCAACATCGCCGCCTTCGGCAATCTCTCGGGCGACCCCTCGCCCGCCGCGCCCTGCGAGGACGGCTACGTCTTCGCCTCGCCCGTGGGCAGCTTCGCGCCCAACGCCTTCGGCCTCTACGACATGCTCGGCAACGCCCAGGAGTGGTGCGCGGAGGAAAACCCGGACGATCCCAAGCTGGGCCACATGGCCCGCGGCGGCAGCTTCCTCTCCATCACGGACGACGTGCGCGCGGCCAAGCGCGAATGGATCAACCCGGAATACGGCATCTATTTCACACTGGGCTTCCGGCTCGCGCGCGACAAATAGCGGCGCCGGAACGCTTTTTCCACTTGATGCCCGGCCGAGGCAAAGCGTATTCCCTCCGGGTACGCCCCTCAACCCGGAGAGCGAATCTTGCAGCAGAATACGCGCGCGGCCCTGCTCATGGCCCTGACGGCCCTGATCTGGAGCTCCGGCGGGCTGGTCATCAAGCTCGTGGACCTGCACCCCATGGCCCTGACCGGGACGCGCAGCGCGCTCTCCGCCCTGACCCTTCTCGCGCTCTTTCGCGGGCGGCTGCGTTTTTCCCTGACTCCGGCGCGGCTGGGCGCGGCCCTGGGCTACGCGGGCCTGCTGATCACCAACGTGGTCGCCACCAAGCTGACCACCGCGGCCAACGCCATTCTCCTGGCCTACACCGCGCCCATCTACGTGGCCCTGCTCGCGCCGCTCTTCCTGGGCGAGAAGACCCGCCGCTCGGACTGGTTCTGCATCGCCGCAACCCTGGGCGGCATGGTGCTCTTCTTTCTGGACAGGCTTTCGCCCGCCGGGCTTTGGGGCAACGCGGTCGCCGTGGGCACGGGCCTTTCCTACGCCCTGTTCACCCTCTGCATGCGCGCCCAGAAGGACGCCTCCCCCGTGGAATCCGTGATCCTGGGCCACGCGCTCACGGCCCTGGCGGGCCTGCCCTTTCTGGTCCACGGCCTGCCCGGCGGCGAGGCCCTGGCCGGGCTGGTCTACCTCGGCATAATCCAGCAGGGCGTGTCCCTGGCGCTCTATGTCTGGGCCATCAAGCGGCTCGGCGCGCTGGAGGCCATCCTGATCATGACCCTGGAACCGATCCTGAATCCGGTCTGGGTCGCCCTCGGCTACGGCGAGCTGCCCGGCCCCTGGGCCGTGCTCGGCGGGATCGTGGTCGTGGGGGCCGTGACCCTGCGGGGAATCCTGGGTTCCCGGCGCAGGCCGCCCGCCCCGCAGCAAGCCTCGGCCTGATCCGGTTGCAACGCGGGCCGCCCCGAAAGGAGCCGGAAGAGTCCACCGGCCTTGCCAGAAATCGGCAAACCGCCTACCAACTATCGGAAACGCCACACCCGAACCGGAGCCTCTCCATGCTCGCACGCGCCACTGCCGCCGCCCTGCTCGGAATCGACGCCTTTGAAGTCGCCCTGGAAGCGGACCTCTCCCGGTCCGGTCTGCCCGCCTTCACCCTCGTGGGCCTGCCGGACGGCGTTGTCCGCGAGGCCAAGGAGCGCGTCTTCACCGCGCTGCGCAACCGGGGCTTCAAGCTGCCGCCCGCGCGCATCACCGTGAACCTCGCCCCGGCGGACGTGCGCAAGGAGGGCAGCGCCTACGACCTGCCCCTGGCCGTGGCCCTGGTGGCGGCTTCCGGCATGCTCGACCCGGAAAAGCTCGAAGGCTGGTACATGGCCGGGGAGCTTTCGCTCACGGGCGAGCTGCGCCCCGTGACCGGAGTCCTGCCCATGGCCGTGCAGGCGCGGGCCGCCGGAGCCAAGGGGCTGATCCTGCCCATGGAAAACGCGGGCGAAGCCGCCGTGGTCCAGGGACTGGACGTGTATCCCCTGGCGGACCTGGGCCAGGCCGTGCGCTTCCTGAACGGCGAGGAAGCGCTGGAGCCCGCCGCCGTGGACATCGACGCGCTCTGGGACGAGCGCAGCGAATGCCTGCTCGACTTCAGCGAGGTCAAGGGACAGGAGCACGCCAAGCGCGCCGTGGAAATTGCGGCCGCAGGCGGCCACAACCTGCTTTTCATCGGTCCTCCCGGCTCCGGCAAGACCATGCTCGCCCAGCGCATCCCCTCGGTGCTGCCGCCCCTGGCGTTCGACGAGGCCCTGGAAGTGACCAAAATCTATTCCGTCGCCGGGGAGCTGCCGCGCAAGCGCTCGCTGATGGTGGCCCGGCCCTTTCGCAGCCCGCACCACACCATCTCGGACGTGGGCCTCGTGGGCGGCGGGCATTACCCCCGGCCCGGCGAGGTTTCCATGGCCCACCGGGGCGTGCTCTTCCTCGACGAGCTGCCGGAATTCAAGAAGCACGCCCTGGAGGTGCTGCGCCAGCCCCTGGAGGACGGGCGCGTGTCCATCTCGCGCTCCCTCGTGACCCTGACCTACCCGGCGGACTTCATGCTCGTGGCGGCCATGAACCCCTGCCCCTGCGGCTACCAGGGCGACGAACGGCACGAGTGCTCCTGCTCGCGCCGCAGCGTGGACAACTACCGCGCGCGGCTTTCCGGCCCGCTGCTCGACCGCATCGACCTTCAGGTGGAGGTGCCCGCCGTGCCCTGGAAAGACCTCAGCCGCACGCGCGGCAGCGTGGACTCGGCCACCATGCGCGACCGGGTGCTGGCCGCGCGCAAGGTCCAGGCCGCGCGCTACGCGGACCTGCCGGAAAACCGGCGCATCCGCACCAATGCCGAGCTTTCCGGCGCGGCCCTGGAGCGGCATTGCGCCCTGGACGACGCCGGGCGGGAATTTCTGGGCAAGGCCGTGAAGACCCTGGGGCTTTCGGCGCGGGCCTACACCCGCATCCTGCGCATCGCCCGGACCATAGCGGACCTGGACGGCGCGGAGAGGATATTGACAACATGCTTAGCAGAAGCTATTAACTATAGATCACTAGACCGAATAAAATAGCATCCTCTTCTTGAGGGGAAACATCATCGAATGAAAAATCTGACGACTCTTCAGCAATTTTTTTTAAGCGGTACTGCCGAAGGTGACTCTCAATTTCTAAATCGAGTTTTTGTCCCATCTGAGCAGTTGGCTGAACTTCTTTCGATCCCAGCAGGCAGCCCTAGGCTTTTAATCGGAAACAAAGGCATCGGTAAAACGGCACTTCTTTCGTATTTAAACTCGATTGCTAAAAAGTACTGCGTCCCTACATTATTACTGGCTCCAGACGATCTAAATTATAGCAATCTCGGCAACAATAATGACATCGCCACGATAAAGCGCATATTATATAATTCATTGGTACACAGTGTGTCCAAATGCATCGGAACCCAGTTAAAAGGATTACTCTCTGCAGATGAAAAAATAATATATGATACAGCAATTGCTGAGGGGCTTACTAAACCGGATCTGATCACGAACCTCGCTTCCTTGCTTCCCAAGATAGGAGCAGAAATTTTAAAAATCAATTCAAACAGCTTCGCTTTTGATCTTGGAGGGAATCGAGGAGGAGAAGCCTTGGCACTTTCTGTTAAAAAATACTTAATGTCCTCCAACAAACTTTTCTTTCTCTTCTTGGATGACATTGATCAAATTTCTTCGCCTGACTCCAGTGCAAACCTTAACCGCATATGGGGCCTACTCCTTGCTGCCAGGAAACTTGTTCAACAGAATATACAAATTCGTTGTATTATATCTGTTCGTACTGAAGTATGGACGCGACTTGTCTCTGACGATGCGGGGCAACGGGATCAAGTTGATCATTTTCAACCACTTGTCATCAACCTCAAAGCCAGTGATGATTACATTCACAGCATTATATACAAAAGAATTAAAATTGCAGCAGAAGAGCTAGGATATAATGCTGAAGACCCTTGGAGTTGCTTTTTCTCTACAAAAGAAGTCACACTCCCAAAAAGTAAGGAAACCCGAAAATGGGGGAACTTCATTATCAAATCGGCAAGACAAAGGCCAAGAGATGCAATACAGCTTGTGCATTTCTTAGCAAAGACAGCTTTGAGCATTGGACACTCACATATTTCTGATGCAACGATCGAATCTTCATTGGTGCAATATTCCACTGGGGCTGCACGATATTTAGTTGGCGAAGTTGGAACCGATTGTAACAATTTTATGGAGGTGATTAGATCCTTCGCAGACCTAGATACCTTCTCTATTCCTTTTGAAAAATTAAAAAAACACCTCTCCTCGATGCCCTCCAGATTCAGTCTCACAATACGAGGAATTACCCTTGGCAATGATCGTGATAATGACTTTTTTACTTTATTAGCTCTTTTACACGAATCTGGCTTTATTAATCCGCGTGTCAAAGATAACTCTATGCCACGAGGCTACAATCACATCACCTTTTTCGATGACCCATACCTAGTCAATCGTTCCCGTCTTAACCAATTGCAACAGACTCTATCGTGGGATATTCACCCTGCTTTTCGTTCATTCCTTTTAGATATTCAAAAAGATCGATTCCATGCTTAGTAAAAGCATGCCACTTTGTATACCTTATGCCATTATAGATTTATACAATAATATGTCATAGTTCGATGTCCTCAATGTCTTCATAGTTACCGCTCAAACTTATTTATAAACACAATACCCCCTATTCGCTGCGGTTATATCTTATTTTCTTGCCACAACGCCCCAGCTCGCCGAAGCCATCAACTACCGGACCCTGGACCGCCACGACGGCTGAGGACAGCGCTCCGGATCACGGCTTGGCCGCGTACACGGTCACGACCCCGCCGCGCCACTCCCGCGCCACGCCGTTTTCAATCTCCACGCGGTCGCCCTCGGCCACGCCGTCCACGAATTCGCCGAGCACGCGCCGCGACCCGTCCGGAAGCCAGGCCTCGCCCCGGCCGTGGGCCAGGCGCGCGCCGTCGCGGAGCACGCTTTCCCCGCGGTAGAGGCAGGAAACCAGCCGCGTCCTGCCGGGCAGCCGCGCCAGCGCCGTTTCCTCGTCCACGTAGCGGAACACGTATTCCGACTCCTCCTGCGCCTCGCGCAGCATGAAATCGATGAGCGCCTGCATGGCCTCCCGGAACTGCTCCTGCGTCTCGGCCCGCTTCACGGCCTTCTCGTACGGCCGGGACTTGCTGCGGGGCGTTTCGCAAAAAACGAACCCGCCGGGCAGCGGACGCATAAAGCAATAGCCGTTCCTTCCCTCCTGCCGCATCTGCAACAGATACATGCCGCTGCCGACGTCCAGCGTCCGCAAGCTTCCGCGGCTCGGCGCCTCGGGCCATTGCTCCTTGACGTACTCCAGCCCTTGCGGCGTCTCCAGCAGCGTCACGACTTCGTTGTCCAGGACCACGACGCCGGGTTGCAACGGTTCCGCTGCCGTGGAATCGAGATATGAAAACTTCGATTCTGCGGAAACAACGCAGCCGGAAACACAGCACAAGAGTACGAAAAGCAAAGGCAACGATATTTTATTCATGGCTTTCTCCGAAGTCGCATAATGCAGAGGATGAACCAGACTACGATATTTGCGCAATGCTGCCAATGCGGACGGACGGGGAAGGCCCTCCATGCTCTGACCGGTCCCCGGAAGAAGCCTTTGTTTCGTCCTGTTTGTTTCCCCCTTTACTTTTCTAAGAATGATTCCTATGTTAAGGATAGAAAACAATCCCCACCTGGGAGGTGGAACATGAAGACGACCCTCATTCTGACGCTCGCACTGGGCGCGCTGGCCATAGGAGCCTTGGCTCCCGGCGGTTTCCGGACCGGCCGGGCCATGGCCGGAGTCGCCGACAGGATTCCGAACCGCGACAGGCTCAAGACAGCCGTATTCGCCGGAGGCTGCTTCTGGTGCACGGAATCCGATTTCGAAAAGGTGCCCGGCGTGGTCGAGGTCATTTCCGGATACACCGGCGGTCAAGTGAAGAACCCCAGCTACGGCCAGGTCTCCTCCGGCGACACGGGACATCTCGAGTCCATCCAGGTCTGGTATGATCCGGACAAGGTCGGCTACGAATTCCTGCTGGACTGGTTCTGGCGGCACGTGGATCCCACGGACGCCGGAGGATCGTTCGTGGACCGGGGCGAGCAGTACGCCTCGGCCATCTTCTACGCGGATGCGGAGCAGAAGCGCCTGGCCGAGGAATCCAAGGCCCGCCTGGAGGCGTCCGGAGTATTGTCCAAGCCCGTGGTCACGCCCATTCTGCCGCTCGGCACGTTCTACGAAGCCGAGGACTACCACCAGGACTACCACAAGGAGCACTCCCTGAAGTACGAATTCTACCGCTACCGTTCCGGGCGGGACGACTTCCTGGACACGACCTGGGGCGACCGCAAGGACAGCCTCTCCCCGGTGCTTTCCGAGGGATACGTCAAGCCGGGCGAGGCTGAACTGCGCAAGATGCTGACCCCGCTGCAATACAGGGTCACGCAGGAGGAAGGCACGGAAAAGCCCTTTGACAACGCCTATTGGGACAACCATGAGCAAGGCATCTACGTGGACCTGCTCTCGGGCGAGCCGCTGTTCAGCTCCACGGACAAGTTCGACTCCGGCACGGGCTGGCCGAGCTTCACGAGGCCCCTGGAACCGGACAACATCGTCACCCGCGAGGACCGCAAGCTCTTCTCCGTGCGCACCGAGGTGCGCAGCAGGCAGGGAGACAACCATCTCGGACACGTCTTCGACGACGGTCCCGCGCCCACAGGCCTGCGCTACTGCATGAACTCGGCGGCGCTGCGCTTCGTGCCCAAGGCGGAGCTGGAAAAGCAGGGCTACGGCAAGTATCTGGAACTGTTCAATTGACCGGAGGCAGAGGATAGGGCGAGAATTCGTCCGTTTGGAAATATCGGCGGTAGAGCGCGGCATAGGTCCCGTCCCGGACCATGCCGCGCAGGACGGCGTTCCAGGACCGGACCAGCTCCGGATCCGCCTTGGCGCAGAAGGCGATGTTGAGCGTGTATTCGTCCATGACCAGGGCGGGCTCCACCTTGGGCATCAGGACGGTATACTCCGGATCCAGGATAAGGGAGGAGAGGTTGGACCCGGCCACGAGATCGACCCGGCCGTCCACCAGCATTTTCCAGCCGAAGACGTCCACGGGCACCACCTGGAGATTGGAGAAGCCCCGGCTTTCCATGTAGACCATGCGCGCGTCCCCGCCGGACACCGCGATTCTGTCGAGGCCCCTGGCGTCCTCCAGGCTGGAGAGCCGGATCAGCGAGCCTTTGCGCCTGTAGAGAATCCATTTCGCCTTGAGGAGCGGCTCGCTCCAGAGGAAGTCCTGCTCGCGCTCGGCAATGCGGTACACGGGGAAAATCGCGGAATCCGGATCGGTTTTCGCTTCCATGTAGCCGCGTATCCAGGGCAGCAGCTTGATCGTCCCCTGGCCCCCGGTCCGGCGCAGGGCCTCCTGCACGAGTTCCACCATGAACCCGCTCATGGCGCCGGTTTCGTCGATCTGGAACGGGCGGCCTTTTTCCGTATAAAGACGCAGAGGCCCGGCCCATGCGCCCGATGCTTCGAAAACCGCCGGCAGGACCAGACAAAGCGCCAAACAGAGGGCCGCCGCCCGAAATCGGCCGCCAAAACGTCGCGCCATGCCGCGTTTCCGGCCAAGCATGCCGGAAAATGCTCTTTGGTTCATTCGCGTATTTTTAGCCGACGTTTTCAAGATTAACAACGTTTATCGTCCTGCATGCGTGCCGCAGTACGCCACGGTGCTCATATGACAAGGATGAAGCATCCGACTTCCTTCCATATTATCGCATCAGGAAGTCGCGGCACGCTGAGGAGGGATGCGGACGCCGGGGCGCAGCCGCCCCGCGCTGCCGCAGAGCGGCATGCGCCCGGCATCGAGGAAACGCGGAAGAAGGATCCTTGGACTCAGCGGGTCACGGGAATCGCCGCGTAGGCCGGGGAGGCGTACCACGTGCGATACAGCTCGGCGTAGGTTCCGTCCGAAAGCATGCTCTCCAGGGCTTTGGCGCAGGCTTCGACCACGGCGGAATCCGTGCCCTTGGAGAGCACGGGATAGAGCTTGATGGTGCGCAGTTCCAGGGCGGTTTCCAGTTCGCCCGCAAGCGCAGCCTGCTCCGCGAAGCCTGTCTGCTCGGGAGGCAGATCGCTGCCCACGAGCAGGTCCACCCGGCCGGAAACGAGCATGTTTCGCCCCAGGCAGGGATTGCTGACCACTTCAAGATTGGCGAAGCCCTGCCGCGCCAGGAATTGGTGGCGCGCATCCCCGCGATAGACCGCGATGCGCTCCACGCGGCGGGCGTCGTCCAGGCTTTCGATGGCCAGGGGCGAGCCGCGTTTCTTGAAGAGCACCCAGCGGACCTTGAAGATCGGGGCGAGCCAGTGGAAGCGGTCTTCCCGGTCCCGGAGGAAGGACGTCGGAAACAGCAGCACGTTCGGTTTTTCCAGGGCGACCTGGTAGGCGCGCTTCCAGGGAACGACCTCGACCTTTCCGGCCACGTGCGCCCGGCGCAGCATCTCGCGCATCAGCTCCACGAGAAAGCCGGAGGGCGCGCCCTTCGCATCCCGCACCACGGCGCTCTGCTCGGTGTAGACGGTCAGTCGCGGAAGGCTCTCCGCCCGCGCGAGCGGGACATGAACAGCAAAATTGATACACAGCAGGGCGTAAACGGCAAAGCGAAGCGTAACGGCGTTTTCCGGGACGAAGCGTATGAACCGTGCGCGAAAAAAGAACATTCATGGCCTCTCGGGGCGTTGATGCAACAGGCGGAGCGTCGTCGGACTGCATTGAAGCCCCAGGGCTATGCAACATTTTTCCGCGCAGATCAACCCGAAACTGATACAGCAGCGGCGAACCAGACAAGCGTTGCGTCCGCGTCCGCATGGTTTCGCCGCTTCGGCGGCGCGCTATGGCTTCGGCTTCTGGGGGGCGTAGTCGCGCGCGGCGTACCAGCGCCGGAAGATGCGCTCGTAGGTGCCGTCGGCGAACATCGACTTGAGGGCCTTGTCGCAGGCCCGGACCAGGGCGGGGTCCGAATCCAGGGAAAGAACCGGATGCAGCACGGATTCGGAGAGGGTCAGGGCGGGGTCGAGGGTGCTCCGGTCCAGGCGCTCGGCGTAGTCCGTCTCGCTCACGGAGGCGTCGCTGGCCGCGAGCAGGGCCACGCGCCCCTGGAGCAGCATCCGCCAGCCCTGGGCCGTGCTGTCCACCACCACGAGGTTGCTGAAGCCGAGCCAGCGCAGGTACTGGTGGCGGACATCCTCGCGGTAGACCGCGATGCCCTTCGCCAGCCGGGCGTCGTCCAGGGATCGGACGCGGAGCGCGTCGCCATGCTTGGAATAGAAGATCCAGCGCACCCGGAACACCGGATCCAGCCAATGAAACAGATCCTTGCGCTCCGGGATGTAGGCCGTGGGAAACAGCAGCACGTTCGGCCGGTCCTGGGCTTCGACATATGCCCTTTTCCAGGGGACGACCTGGATTTCCGCGTTCAGATGCGCGCGCCGCAGCATCTCGCGCACCAGCTCGACGAAAAACCCGGCAATGCGGCCGTCCGCCAGCCGGGTGACGGCGCTTTCCTCGGTGTAGACCATGAGCGGGGGAGCGCTTTCGGCGGCGTCCGAAGCGGCGGAAACAGCCGCGCAAGGCAAAAGAAGCAGCACGGCCAGGATGCAGACCTTGGCGAGCCGGCGCACAGCGCCTCCCGCATCTGTCCGGACCCTTCCGGGCGTTTGCCCGCCCGCTTCGTCTTGCACCATGCGCCTCCTGTTCCGTCTTCGCCCAGCGTACCCGCCGCTCCCGCCGGGCAATTCCGCATCGGTTGCAATCGCGGCTACGGTCTGTATACTCTCTGCTTGACTTTGAAGCCACCAATATATAATGCGGCTGTTCCGGTGGGGGCCCCTTTCTGTGCGGCCCCGGCACGCCTGCGCCGGAAATCCCGTAAAACATAGGGGGAGCTGGAATGCACCGCACCCTGGAACGCTGGAACAAGACCAAATCGGCGGAGCTCTACGGTATCTCCGAGTGGGGCAGCGGATATTTCGACGTCAACGAAAACGGCGACGTGGTGGTCATGCCCTTTCCGGGCGACCGCACCCGGGCAGTGAGCATTCCGGAAATCATTTCCGGCATCCAGGCGCGCGGCCTGGACATGCCCGTGCTCCTGCGCATCGAGAACATCCTCGACTCCCAGATCACCCTGCTCAACGAGAGCTTCATCACGGCCATGCGCGACCTCGGCTACCGGGGCACGTTCATGGGCGCATACCCCATCAAGGTGAACCAGCAGCAGCAGGTCATCGAGGAAATCACCCAGTTCGGCTCGCGCTACCACCACGGCCTGGAGGCCGGCAGCAAGGCCGAGCTGATCGCGGCTATGGGCATGCTCCGCGACAAGGAAGCCATGCTCATCTGCAACGGGTACAAGGACGAGGAGTTCATCGACATGGCGCTCTACGCCACGAAGATGGGCTTTCACTGCGTGCTCGTGGTCGAAATGCCGGGCGAGCTGCCCCTGATCATCGAGCGCAGCAAGGCGCTGGGCGCGCGGCCCATTCTCGGCGTGCGCATCAAGATCACCTCCCAGGCCAACTCGCACTGGGCAGAGTCCGGCGGCGAGCTTTCCATCTTCGGCCTGAACACCCGCCAGGTCATCGAGGCCGTGGACCTGCTCAAGGCCGAAGAGATGATCGACTGCCTCCAGCTCGTGCACTACCACCTCGGCTCGCAGATCTCGAACATCCGGGAAATCCGCACCGCCGTGGGCGAGGCCTGCCGGGTCTACGCCGGGCTCGCGGCCGAGGGCGCGAACATGCGCTACCTCGACCTCGGCGGCGGGCTGGCCGTGGACTACGACGGCTCCCAGACCAACTTCATGTCCAGCCGCAACTACTCCCTGGACGAATACTGCATCGACATCGTCGAGGCGGTCATGACCACCCTGGACGACGAGCAGAACGAATACAAGGTCGAGCACCCGGTGATCATCACCGAGTCGGGCCGCGCCCTCGTGGCCTACTATTCCATGCTGCTCTTCAACGTGCTCGACGTGACCCGCTTCGAGCCGGAGCCGCCGCCCGCGACCCTGCCCGAGGACACCCACGCCACCATCCGGTACATGTTCGACACGCTCAAGGGCCTTTCCGTGCGCAATCTCCAGGAAGGCTTCAACGACGCGATCTACTACCGCGACGAGGCGCGCCAGCTCTTCAGCCACGGCAAGATCACCCTGCGCGAGCGGGCCATGGCCGAGTCCATCTTCTGGACCACGGTCAACGAGATCGCCCGGCTCTCGGACCAGCTCAAGCACGTGCCCCCGGACCTGGCCAACATCCACAACGTGGCCTCGGACGTCTATTACTGCAACTTCTCGGTCTTCCAGTCCCTGCCGGACGCCTGGGCCATCGGCCAGCTCTTCCCGGTCCTCCCCGTGCACCGCCTCGGCGAAGAACCCACCCGCCAGGGCATGCTCACCGACATCACCTGCGACTGCGACGGCAAGATCGACCGCTTCATCGACCGCCAGGGCGTCAAGCGCACCCTGCCCCTGCACGAGCTCAAGGAAAACGAGGAGTATTACCTCGGCGCGTTCCTCGTGGGCGCGTACCAGGAAACCCTCGGCGACCTGCACAACCTGCTCGGCGATACCAACGTGGTCACGGTCAAGATCCGCGACAACGGCGAATACGACTTCGTGGGCGAGCTGGAGGGCGACTCCGTGGCCGACGTGCTCTCCTACGTGGAATACGACCCCAAGGCGCTCCAGGTGCGCTTCCGCGAAACCGCGGAAAACGCGGTGCGCGAGGGGTCCATCACCCCGCAGGAGCGCCGCGAGATCATGCGCGCGTATGACCGCGGCCTGCGCGGATACACCTACTTCGAACGCTAACCAGCCCGCTCCCTGAAGCGGCGCAAACATTGGGAGGATACCCGATGCCCAAGGTTTTGATCATCGGCGCAGGCGGCGTCGGCAGCGTTGTTGCGCACAAGTGCGCCCAAGTCCCCGAGGTCTTCGAGGAGATCCTGCTCGCCAGCCGCACGCTGAAAAAGTGCGATGACATCGCCGCGTCCATCAAGTCGCGAACAGGCCGCGACATCCGCACCGCCCAGGTGGACGCGGACAACGTGGCCGAGACAGTGGCCCTGATCAAATCCTTCGGTCCCGACCTCCTGCTCAACGTGGCCCTGCCCTATCAGGATCTCGCGCTCATGGAAGCCTGCCTGGAAACGGGCGTGGACTACCTGGACACCGCCAACTACGAGCCGCCGGACGAGGCCAAGTTCGAGTACAAATGGCAATGGGCCTACCAGAAGCGCTTCCGCGAAAAGGGCATCATGGCCCTGCTCGGCTCCGGGTTCGACCCCGGCGTGACCAACGTCTACTGCGCCCACGCCATGAAGCACCACTTCGACGAAATCCATGTCCTGGACATCATCGACTGCAACGCGGGCGACCACGGACAGGCCTTCGCCACCAACTTCAACCCGGAAATCAACATCCGCGAGATCACCCAGCGCGGGCGCTACTGGGAGCGCGGCGAATGGGTCGAGACGGACCCGCTCTCCTGGTCCATGAACTTCGACTTCCCCGAAGGCATCGGCGAGAAGAAGTGCTACCTCATGTACCACGAGGAGCTGGAGTCCCTGGTCATGCACCTGAAGGGCCTCAGGCGCGCCCGGTTCTGGATGACCTTCGGCGAGCAGTACCTCACGCACCTGCGCGTGCTGGAGGGCATCGGCATGACCTCCATCGAGCCCGTGGAATACAACGGCCAGATGATCCAGCCGCTCCAGTTCCTCAAGGCCGTGCTGCCGGAGCCCGGCTCCCTCGGCCCGCTGACCAAGGGCCGCACCTGCATCGGCTGCCTGATGCAGGGGATCAAGGACGGACGCGAAAAGAAGCTCTACGTCTACAACGTCTGCTCCCACGAGGAGGCCTACCGGGAGGTCGGCTCCCAGGCCATCTCCTACACCACGGGCGTCCCGGCCATGATCGGGGCCATGATGGTGCTCACGGGCAAGTGGCGCAAGGAAGGCGTCTGGCACATGGAACAGTTCGACCCGGATCCGTTCATGGCCGCCCTGAACAAGCACGGCCTGCCCTGGGTGGAGACGGTCCTCTAGCGGACCGGCTTTCCGCCGCCGGGCAACGGCTCCCGCTCCCGGCCCGCGACGCTGACCCCGCGCGGGCCGGGGACGGAAGTCCCCGTCATCCCTGAACCGCCGCCGCAAGGTCCGGCCCGCGAGGTCACGCCATGTCCGACCCAAAGACCGCGCACCATTCCACGCCGCCGTCCCGGCCGCCGGAGCCGCCCTACGACGGCTCCGCCGAGGCCCGCTTCGATCCCGCCGCCCTGGAACGCACCCCGGCCTTCGTCGTCGGCGAGGAGCTGCTGCGCGCCAACGCGGAAATCCTGGCCCACGTGCGCCGCGAAGCGGGCTGCAAGGTGCTCCTGGCCCTGAAGTGCTTCTCCATGTTTCGGGTCTTTCCGCTCCTGGCCGGATATCTCGACGGCATCTGCGCCAGCTCGCCCCACGAGGCCCGGCTCGGCCGCGAGGAGTTCGCTGCCCAGGCTCCGGGCAAGGAAGTGCACAGCTTCGCCGCCGGATACGACGAGACGGACGTGCGCGAACTGGCCGGAACCAGCGACCACCTCGTGTTCAACTCCCTGGCCCAGCTCGAACGCTTCGCGCCCCTGGCCCGGCGGGTCGCTGCGGACCAGGGCCGTGCCCTCGACATCGCCATCCGCATCAACCCGGAGCATTCCGAAGGGGCCGTGCCGCTGTACGACCCCTGCTCGCCCGGCTCTCGCCTGGGCATCCGCCGCGCCCAGCTCGACGCGGGCCTGCGCCGCGCCGGAAGCCCGGACGCGCTGCTCCAGGGCGTTGCCGGGCTGCACTGGCACAACCTCTGCGAGCAGGGCGCGGACAACCTCGAACGCACCCTGCGGGCCGTGGAGGCCCGTTTCGCCGACGTCCTGCCCCGGATGCGCTACGTCAACTTCGGCGGCGGCCACCACATCACCAAGCCCGGCTACGACGTGGACCGCCTGATCCGGCTGATCCGCGAATTCAAGGCCCGCTGGGGCACGGAGGTCTACCTGGAACCGGGAGAGGCCGTCGCGCTCAACGCGGGCTGGCTCGCGGCCACGGTGCTCGACGTGCTGCCCGCCGAGTTCGGCTCGGACCTGCCCCTGGTGATCATGGACAGCGCCGTGCCCTGCCACATGCCGGACGTCATCGAGATGCCCTACCGGCCCCACGTCGTCGGCTCGGGCCAGCCGGGCGAAAAGGCCTGGACCTGCCGCATCGGCGGGCCGTCCTGCCTGGCCGGGGACTCGGCCGGGGAATATTCCTTCGACCAGCCCCTGCGCGTGGGCCAGCGCATCGTCTTCGCGGACATGGCCATCTATTCCATGGTCAAGACCAACACCTTCAACGGCATCCGCCTGCCGGACATCGTGCTGCAAAAAGAGTCCTCCGGCGAGCTGGAACTCGTGCGCCGTTTCGGGTACGAAGACTTCCGCGCGCGCCTTTCCTGACCCGCTGCGCAGCAAAGCCGCATCGCGGAGCTAGCTTCCGGAAGAAATCAATCAACCTCAAGGGAAATCAATACGATGGATCAGCCGAATTGGAATGGCGTGGAATTCGAGGCCCCGGATTTCCTCGAGTCGGAGCTGGCGGACCGCAGTCCGGAGAACTGCCGCTTCCACGTCATTCCCGCGCCCTTCGAGGCCAGCGTGTCCTACGGCGGCGGCACCGCCAACGGCCCGGCGGCCATCCTGGAGGCGTCGCAGCAGCTGGAGGTCTGGGACGGGCTTTCCGCCCCGGCCGTGCTCGGCATCCATACCACCCCGGCGGTGAACGCGGGCGGAACGGCCCAGTCCGTGGTCAGCCGCATCGAGGCCGCCGTGTCCTGGGTGGCCGAGCGCGGAGCCGTTCCCGTGCTGCTCGGCGGCGAGCACACCGTGACCCTGGGCGCGCTGCGCGCGCTGGCCGCGCGCCACGAGCGCTTCGGCATCGTCCAGTTCGACGCCCACGCGGACCTGCGCCAGAGCTACGAAGGCTCGAAGCTCAGCCACGCCTGCGTGATGCGCCGGGCTCTGGACCTGACCTGCACGGACGGCCTGCATCCCGAAATCTTCCAGATCGGCGTGCGCGCGCTCTCGCCCGAGGAGGTCGCCCTGCGCCGCGAGCGGGGCATCGCCCACCTGGACGCGCGCGCCCTGGCCCTGCACGGCATTCCCAGGCCCCTGCTCCCGCCCGACTTCCCCGAAAAGGTCTACCTGACCTTCGACGTGGACGGCCTCGACCCCAGCGTGATCCGGGCCACGGGCACGCCCGTTCCCGGCGGGGTGGGCTGGCACGACGCCCTCACGCTTGCGGAAATGGCCCTCAAAGGCCGCACGGTGCTCGGATTCGACGTGGTGGAACTGGCCCCGGCCGAAGGGGACCACGCCTCGGACTTCGCCGCGGCCCAGCTCGTCTACGCCCTCATGGGCATGGTCCAGCGCGGCTGAAAGCTTCACCCGCAGCCGGAAACGTCCACCTGCCCCCGGTACGTCTCGGCCACTTCCAGCAGGAAGGTCCGGGCCGCGTCCCCGCTCATGAGATACGGGTCGTACTTCTCCAGCACGGCATACCTGTCCAGCAGGCCCAGCGGGATGTTCGTCGTGGCCACGGCGGCCATGCTCCAGTCCGCGAAATCGCGGCGGTGGATGTAGCCGTATTCGAGCAGTATCAGGCTGTGGTGCTTGGGATTGTCGAGCAGCCTGCGATAGAGGTCGTTCACTGATTCGCGCGGACCTTCGATCCATTGCAGGAAGGAATCCCCGGAATGGCAGAGAATGCCGGTGATGCTGTCGCGCTTGTTCAGGCGCCGGGATTCCTCAAGGATCGACTCCAGGTCGGCCTCGCTGAAGCCCTCGACGGGTCTGCTCGCGTAGATCAATCGGACCATGTACATGTCTTTGCTCTCCCTTCTGCGGGCGAACGCCGCCCAGCTCCCCCAAGCATAGCATACCAGCGCGCCGGCGCAACACGTCCGAGGGATTCTTCTTCTCCGGGAACGCCGCTACAGCCCGTATTCGTCCTTGAGCCGGTGAAAGGCCTGCTCTTCCATGTCGCGGTAGCGGGCCTTGTCCAGGAGCGTGGGCTGGCCCGTGGGCGGCACGTCGTGGTGCATGTATTCATAGATGTCGAAATGCTTGGCCACCTTGCCCCGCAGATGCATCTCGCGGAACCACTGGCAGCCCACGTCGAGAATCTGCTTGCCCACGCCCACGATGGCCCCGAAGGGCGTGACCCTGCCGTGGGGCGCGGTCATTTTTCGCGCGGTCTTGAGGTCGATGAGCGCGCACCATTCGTTGACGCGGCATTCGGGCAGGGGCCAGGGCTGGTCCTGAAACATGGCGTGCATGCGCGGCAGGTGGTAGGCGCGCATGAGCGAGCCTTCGGGCGCAACGGTCTTTTTGTAGAGGTCGAGCAGTTCGGAAAAGCCGGGCCGGTAGTCGAGGTGGCGTTCGGAGCCGCACCTGCCCGTGAAGGCCGCCGGGCAATACCAGCACTGGCCCACATGGCCGATGGCCACGGCGTCGCCGATGTTCTCCAGCAGCGCCCCGACCACGTCCCCGTGGAATACGGCGTCGTTATGGATGATCAGGACATGGTCCTTGTCCGACATCTCCCAGCCGTACTGGTAGCGCACGGAGTGGCGGTAGTCCGTATCGCCCAGCTTGTCGTACTCCACGCCGAAGCAGTAGTTCCATTGCTTCGGCTGGAAATAGACGATCTTGTGCTTCAGGCGTTCGAGCACGTAGTCGTACTGCCCGCTCTGGATGTCGTAGCCCATGGAGCGGGTGTTTTCCTCGATGAAGTAGATCCTGTCGATGCGCCCGCCGCAGGCGCGGTCCAGGGAGAGCAGCGCCAGCGTGGTCTGCCAGGGCTTGCCGCAGACGCTGATGATCACGTCGATTTTCTTGCTCATGGCATGTCCGGATGGATGTTTTCAGGGCTCGGCCCCGGAACCTGCCGGGTCCGAATGGCCCCGGATACCTTTCCGCGCTCCCCAAGGCAAGCCCCGGCCCCAATCTCAGCCCAGGTAGTCCATGAGCCCGCCCCATTTTTCCCGCGCGTCGTCGTGCCCCCGCCGGATCACTGCGCGCAGCACGTCCTTGTTCCGCTCCACGCGGCCCACGCCCAGGGGGGAGGAAGGCCGGATCACGAAAATCTCGCCCCGCGCCTCCAGCGCGTCGATCTCGTCCATGAGCGCGTTGTAGCGTTCGTGGCGCTCGGCCAGGGCCGCGCGCAGCCCCTGGAGCCGGGGGTGGCGCAGCCGCACGAGCCAGAGCCCGCGCGTCGGGCCTTTGCGGTAGCCCCTGGGCTGGGTCAGCACGAGCACGCGGCGCGAAAAGCCCAGGGCGCGGCTTTTGTCCAGGGGGATGGGATCGGCGATGCCGCCGTCCATGAGCAGCCGGACGCGGCCCTCCGGGTCGGTCCAGGGCACGGGCCGGGCCAGCACGGGCAGGCTGCACGAGGCCTGGAGCAGGGTCATGGTCTCGACCCGGTCCCAGCCGGATTTCTCGTGATACACGGCCCTGCCCGTGGCGCAATCCGTGGTCACGGTCCAGAAGCGGGCGGGATTGCCCAGGAAGGCGTCGTAGTCAAAGGGCACGAGCCGGTTCGGAATGGCGTCGAAGATGAAGCGCATGCCGAAAAGGTCGCCTCCGCGCAGCAGCCGGGCATAGCTGAGGTAGCGCGGATCGTTGACGAATTCCACGTTGACGATCTCGTTGCGCTCGGTCTGGCGCGAAATGTAGTTGGCCGCGTTGCACGCGCCCATGGACACGCCCAGCACGTTGGGGATGAAGAGCCCGCGGTCCATGAAGAGCCGGAGCACTCCGGTGGTGTAGACGCCGCGAAGGCCGCCGCCTTCGAGCAGGAGAGCCGTGCTTGAATCCATCGCTTCCGCTTTGCCCGCCGCACCCGTCCTGGCCGGGGGCGGTCCGTTTTCCGTTTGATATTCTGCCAAGATCGGGAACAGGACCTATTTACGCAACACCCGTTCACTGATAGTCTTTTTCCCTGTTCCCTGCAAAGCCGTCCGGTTTGCGCCCGTACGCCGAAGGAGTGACCATGCGATTCTTTCTTCCGGTTTTCGCCTTGCTGCTCTTTTTCGCTGCCGGAGCCCAGGCCGAGGAGTTCGTCGGCTCGGTGAAATCCGCGGACGGGGACGCCGTCATCGTCCGCCAGGACAAGAATCTGCCTGCCCGGATCGGCGAGCACCTCCTGCGCGGCGACGTGCTCCGCACGGGCAGCGGCAGCATGGGCGTGCTCTTCCGGGACGACACGGCCATCTCCCTGGGGCCGAACACGGAGATCGACGTGCAGGAATTCATCTTCGACCCGCACGGCGGCAATCTCGACTTCCTGGTCCAGGTGACCAAGGGCTCGGCGGCCTTCGTCACGGGCCAGCTCGGCAAGATCCGTCCGGCAGCCTTCAAGGTCGAAACCCCGCAGGCCACCATCGGCATTCGCGGCACCCGCTTCGTGGTCGAAGTGAACTAGGAGTTCCGGCATGAAAACCATCAAGCATTGCTGCATGTTCGGACTGCTGCTCGCGGCCCTGCTCCTCTCCGGCTGCGGGCGAGAAACCGTGGTCCTCCTGCCCATGCCGGACGGCGGTCCCAGCGCCGTGGTCGTCACCCCGAAGGAGGGCGCCCCGGTCCTGCTGAACACGCCGGGCGAAGCCGTGGACGTCAGCGGCAAGAGCGCGGGAACGGCCTATTCCCTTTCCGAGGAGCGCATCCAGGCGCGCTTCGGGCAGACGATCAAAAACCTGCCCGACCCGCCCCTGCATTTCCTGCTCTACTTCGAAAGCGGCACGGCAGAGATGCTGCCTGGCTCACGCGCGCTGCTGCCCAAGGTGCTGGAGGCCGTCAAGGCCCGCCAGTCCACGGACGTGAGCGTGGTCGGCCACGCGGACCGCGAAGGCAACCGCAAGTGGAACTACACGGTCTCCCAGCGGCGCGCCGCGGAGGTCAGCCGCTGGCTGAAGAAAATGGGCGTGGACCCGGAGATCATGGAGGTCACCTCCCATGGCGAGGAAAACCCGCTCGTCCCCACTGCGGACGGCGTGGCCGAGCCGAAAAACCGCCGGGTGGAAGTCATCGTCCGTTGACGCTCCCCAGGGGACAACGGCTTTCCTGAATATTATCCAAGACGTTCCGCGGCCCGCCCCTTTCCGGAGCGGGCCGCTTTTTTATTCCACACATCGCGAATTTGCCCTTTCCTGCGGATCAGGTATGCTGGAAGCTGGACAAGCTTCCAGCCCGCCGACACCTTCAACCCGCAAAAGACATGACTGAAAACGAGACCACCCACAAACTGAGGCTCCGAAACCTGACCCTGGACGACTACGACCGCGTGCGCGAGATCTGCAGCAGGGTCTACCGCATGACCAAGCCCTGGACCCAGGAGGAAATCGCCTTCATGGTCCGGCGCTTCGGCGAGGGGCAGATCTGCATCGAGGACAAGGGGCGGCCCGTGGCCGTGGCCCTGTCCCTGATCATCGACTATTCCATCTTCGGCGAGAACCACACCTACGAGGAGATCATCGGCGACGGCAAGATGCGCAAGCACGACCCGGACGGCGACTACCTCTACGGCATCGAGGTCTTCGTGGACCCGGAATACCAGGGCATGCGCCTGGGCCGCAGGCTCTACGACGCGCGCAAGGAACTCTGCGAGCAGCTCAACCTCAAGGGCATCCTCGTGGGCGGCCGCATTCCCGGCTACCGCGAATACGCCGAGGAGCTGCGGCCCCAGGAATACATCCAGAAGGTCCAGCTGCGCGAACTGTACGACCCGGTGCTCTCGTTCCAGCTCTCCAACGATTTCCACATCAAGAACATGCTCCGCAACTACTGGCCGGAGGACGAAGCCTCCCTGGGCAACGCCGTGCTGCTGGAGTGGATCAACATCAACCACGAAAAGCGCACGCGCATCTTCGGCGGGACCAAGACCGTGGCCCGCGTGGGCGTGGTCCAGTGGCAGATGCGCCGGTTCGAGTCCTTCGAGGACTTCATGCAGCAGGCCGAGTTCTTCGTGGACACGGTTTCGGACTACGGCTCGGACATCGTGCTCTTTCCGGAGCTGTTCAACGCGCCGCTGATCCACCAGTTCGACGACCGCAGCCCGGCGGACGCCATGCGCGCCCTGGCCGGACACACCGAGCGCATGCGCGCGGAAATGAGCGAAATGGCCCTGGCCTACAACATCAACATCGTCACGGGCAGCGTGCCGGAACTCCAGGAGGACGGGAAGCTCTACAACGTCTGCTACCTGCTGCGGCGCGACGGCACCTGGGACAGCCAGTACAAGCTGCACATCACCCCGGAGGAGTCCTACAGCTGGGGCCTGACCGGCGGCGACAAGCTCAAGGTCTTCGACACGGACGTGGGCAAGATCGGCATCCTGATCTGCTACGACATCGAATTTCCCGAACTGGCGCGGCTCCAGGCCGAGCAGGGCATGCGCATCCTGCTCGTGCCCTTCTGGACGGACACCCGCAACGCCTACCTGCGGGTGCGGCGCTGCGCCCAGGCCCGGGCCATCGAAAACGAATGCTACGTGGCCATCTCCGGCAGCGTGGGCAACATCCCCAAGGTCGAGACCATGGGCATCCAATACTCCCAGGCCGCCATCTTCACGCCCTCGGACTTCTCCTTCCCGCACGACGCCATCGCGGCCGAGGCCACGCCCGGCGTGGAAACCACGCTGATCACGGACCTGGACCTGGGCCTGGTCAAGGAACTGCGGGCCAAGGGCAGCGTGCGCAACGCCGAAAGCCGCCGCACCGACCTCTACAAGCTGGAATGGCTCGGCCACGAAGATTGAGCCTCGCGGCCCTCGAATCCTGATACGCACGACGACAGAGCGGCCCGCTCCCCGGTTCAAGGGGGCGGGCCGCAACGGTTTCCACGCGGAGGGAGGTGACGTGGGAGATGCGCCGATCAGGCCGGAACGCTACGCGGGTTCGTAGAAGCAGCGCCGGGGAGAGACGATCGCGCCTTCTTCCCTGAGCGCCTTGACGGCCTTGGAAACCTCCTTGGGGTCGAGGCCCAGGGCCTTGGCCACGTCGCCGGGTCGAATCGGCTTGCCCGCGGCCTTGATCGCTTCGAGAACCTGTTCGCGCATGTCCTGCTCCTGTCGGGTTGGGGTTGATCGAAGAGTGTGAATAATTCCTATTACTATTTTTGGATCACGTCAACCACAAAAGATCCCGGACGGAAATTTCCCGCGCGCAACCAGGGCTTTCTATGGACAAGCCCCGGCAAATGGGGCTAGTCCGGGCCATGCGATCCAACATTTCCGGGCCGGACGCGGCCCTTCCCATCGGTGTTTTCGATTCCGGCGTGGGCGGACTGACGGTGCTTCGCGCCCTGGCCGCGCGCCTGCCCGGCGAGGATTTCCTCTATCTCGGCGACACGGCCCGGCTGCCCTACGGCGCCAAGAGCCCCGCCTCGGTGGCGCGCTACGCCGTGCAGTGCGCGCAGGTTCTGGCCGCGCGCGGCATCAAGATGCTCGTGGTGGCTTGCAACACGGCCTCGTCCGTGGCCTTGCCCGTTCTGCGGGAGAGCTTTCCCGACCTGCCGGTGCTGGGCGTGGTCCGGCCCGGAGCGCGGGCGGCCTGCGCCCGCTCCGCCACGGGCCGCATCGCGGTCCTGGCCACGGAAAGCACCGTGCAGGGCGGAGCCTACCAGCGGGCCATCGAATCCATCCGGCCCGAAGCAGTGGTCCGGCAGCGGGCCTGCGCGCTGTTCGTGGCCCTGGCCGAGGAAGGCTGGACCCACGGCCCCCTGGTGGAAGCCGTGGCCAGGGAATACCTGATTCCGCTCTTCGCGGAATTCGGGACGCAGGGTCCGGACAGCATGGTTCTCGGCTGCACGCATTTTCCCGCCCTGGCCGGGGCCATCGCCAACGTGGCCGGGCCGGACGTGGCCGTGATCGATTCCGCGGACACCACGGCCGCGGAGGTGGAGGAATATCTCGTGCGCGAGGGGCTCCTGCGGGGCGGGCCGCACGCGGAGAAAAAGGACGCAGGACAAGGGGCGGACATCTGCGCGCAGGTCTGCGCGGAAGGCGTTCCCGGCGTTCCCGACCGGGTGCGCTTCCTGGCCACGGACGGGGCCGAGCGCTTCGCGCGGGTGGGCGGCGTGTTCCTGGGCTGCCGTCTGGCGGCGTCCTGCGTGGAGATCGTGGACCTCTAGCCCGGACGCCTCGGCCTAGCGCTGGGCCAGGGCCAGCCGGATGCCGAAATACAGCATCGCTCCGCCCAGGGCGCGGGAAATCCAGCGCTGGGCGCGGCCCAGGCCCTGCTTGACCGGGGCGTGGGTGGCCAGCACGGCCAGAAGTACGAACCAGCCCCCGACCACGAAGGCGCATTCCAGGCCGTAGAGCGCGCGCACGCCCAGGGGCGCGGCCGCGGGCACGACCACGGAATAGAAGGCGATGAAGAAAAGCGGCGCCTTGGGATTGAGCAGGTTGCAGAAGAAGCCCTGCCGGAAGGCGCGCCAGGGGCTGATGTCCGGCCTGGAATCGACGCTTGCCGAACACGCGGCCCCGCCCCCGCTGCGCAGGCTCTGCCAGCCCAGCCAGCAGAGGTAGGCCGCGCCCGCATACTTGACCGCGGTGAAGAGCGCCACGGACTGGGAGATGAGCACGGCCAGGCCGAGCAGGCTGTAGGAGGTGTGCACGAGCATGCTCGCGCCCACGCCCAGGGCCGTGAGACAGGCGCTGCGCCGCGAGTAGAGCATGGAATTGCGCATGACCATGGCGAAGTCCGCGCCCGGAGCCATGGCAGCCAGCAGAATGAAGAGCGTCACGCCCAGAAACTCCAGCATGGTGAACCTCCGCTCCGGCTGTAGCACGCCGCTGCCGGGCCAGGCAACGCCGTTTGCGACGCACGAAAAATCGCCTTCATGATCGGGATGTGCGGAATCAGGCGGGCACGCCGAAAAGTTCGCCCAGAACCCGCCGCAAATCCTCGCGGTCCACGGGCTTGGCCAGATACGCGTCCATGCCGCCCGCCAGAAATTGCTCCCGGTCGCCCTTCATGGCGTGGGCCGTGACCGCGACGACGGGCAGCGCGCGGTTGGCCGCGCCCACCTCGCCCGCGCGGATGCGCCGGGTGGCTTCCAGCCCGTCCATGATCGGCATCTGCACGTCCATGAGCACGCAGTCCACCCGCTCCAGGGCGAGCAGGTCGAGCACTTCCCTGCCGTTGCCCGCCTCGATGGGACTGTGGCCCAGCTTTTCCAGAAAACGCCGCATGGCCAGCCGGTTGACCCGGTTGTCCTCGCCGATGAGAATGCGCAGGCCCTTGGGCTCGGCCCTGGTCTGCGCGGCCCTTGCGCGCTGCTCCGCGTCCCTGTCCGGACGCTCGTGCTCCCCGACGCTGCGCGTGGGCAGGATGACCCGGAATTCCGTGCCCCGGTCCGGCTCGGAGGAGATTTCGACCTCGCCGCCCATGAGGTCCGTGAGCCGCCGCACGATGGACAGGCCCAGGCCCGCGCCGCCGTAGGCCCGCGTGCTGGAGGCGTCGAGCTGGCAAAACGGCTCGAAGCAGCTTTCCACCAGCCCGGGATCGATGCCGATGCCCGTGTCGCGGACCACGATGCGCAGGCGCTCGGAAGCGGCGTCCTGACCGGCCGCGACCCTCGCCAGGACATGAACCCCGCCGCTGCGCGTGAACTTCACGGCGTTGCCGATGATGTTGAAGAGCATCTGGCGCAGCCTGCCGGGATCGCCCGCCAGCCAGTCCCCGTTCTTTGCATCCGTTTCCCAGCTCAGGCCGATGCCCTTGCGCCGGGCCTCTTCCACGAACAGCCCGCAGACCCCGCCCACCAGCTCCGACAGTGAATACGGCTCCTCGACCACGTCCATGGCGCCCGCCTCGATCTTGGAGAGGTCGAGCACGTCGTTGATCACGGTCAGCAGGTTGCGCCCGGAGTGCAACGCGGTCTGGACGTATTCCTCCTGCTCGCGGTCCAGGCCCGTGTCCCGCAGGATTTGGAGCATGCCGAGCAGGCCGTTCAGCGGGGTGCGCACCTCGTGGCTCATGTTGGCCAGAAAGCGGCTCTTGGCTTCGGAGGCGGCATGGGCCGCGTCGCGCGCCTCCACCAGCTCGGCGGTGCGCTCCGCCACCCGGCGGCGCATGATCATGTTCATGCCCGCGAGCAGCATCAGCACCGCGCCCACGAGGCTGAGGCCGGGCAGCAGCCAGCGCGGCACCATGTCCGGGGCGACGCCGCCGAACCAGCGGGCCTGGGAGCGGTGGTACACGGAATCCCGCTCGCGCATCATGGCCGTCACGCGTGCGTCCAGGGCCGGGAGCAGGCGCCGGGGATCGCCCAGGGGAGCGGCGAAGCGTATCTCGATGGGATTGAAGACCACGGGCGTGGCCCGCACGTCGTACTGGCCGGAATTCTGGGTGCCGAAGATGCGGTTCACGGCCACGGCCTCGGCAACGCCGCTATCCAGGGCTTCGAAAAGCTGACGATAGGTGTCGTACTCCACCACGGCGTATTCGATGCCGAACTTGTCGAGCGCCTTGAGCAGGGCCGCGCCGTGGGTGTCGCGTCGCTGCACGCCGATGATCCGGCCCCGAAGATCAAGCAGGGATTGGAGCGGATCGTCCCGGCGGACATAGATCTGCCCCCAGTTCGTCAGCAGCGTCTGCTCGGAAAAGGCGAGGAATTTCGAGCGGGCTTCGTCATAGGCCACGGCGGGAAGCAGGTCGATGCTCCCCGCGCGCACCGCGTCGAACACATTGGTCCAGCGGTCGAAGACATATTGGATGCGCCAGCCTCGCTCGCGGGCGACCTGCTCCAGGATGTCCACGAAAAACCCGGCGGCCTCGCCGTCCTCGTCCCGGAAGATGATCGGGCGATTGTCATAGACGCCGACGCGGATGAGCAGCCCGGAAGGCGGCTGCTCCGCGCGCGCGGGAAAAGACAGGGCCAGCGCGAAAAGCGCCGACGCGAAAAGCGCGGACAAAATGCGTGACAACAACCGAATGCCCCCCTGCGCGGTCATATACAAGGGTTTCGCTCGAAAGGAAACCGACGCGGGCAGAGGCTAGATGTCGAGCAGGGCGGCGCGGGCCTTGCGGCGGCCAAAGGCCGTGGCCTGGTTCTCGTCCCACATGAACACGTCGATGCTGCGGGAAAAGCGCTTGTTCATCAGGTCGTTGATCTCGAAGATGCCGAGCCCTTCGATGCGGACCTTTCTGCCGAACACCCAGCCCTGGTCGAAGAGATCGCGGGAAACGGCGATGGTCCCGGTGCGCACCTTGCGCATGCTCGCGGCCACGAGGGGATCCTCGTCGCACTGATCCTCGCTCGGGTTGTAGGCGGTGATGGTCACGCTCTTGACCCGCTTGCTCTCCAGGAGCTGCTTTTGCAGGGCCTGGGTCACGGCCAGGGTGCGCTGTCCGCTTTCGACCTTGTATTCGGCGAGGCGCAGGTCGCGCTCAAGATTGTCGATCCGCTGATTCTTGGCTTCGATGCGCACTGCCTGAAAGAGCAGGCCCAGAACCAGAAGCGGAACAAAGGCGTATTTCACTACGATATGCATGATTCTTTCCTCCAAAGGGGAAATGGCTCTTACCCACTGACAATAGGACTGTCAATACTGCGCAAGCCACCACAAATACTGGCCTTCAGATATTTTCCCCCACCATTACACCCGCTTGCGGCACCGTTATTTTCCCCTGGCAGGCGGGTTTTTGCCCGCTGTCCGAGTTGCTGGCCTTTGAAGCGAAAATCCACTACACCGCACTCATTCCGCAGGATACAAGACCAGAAGGAGAACGCATGGCAGCCACCGTGGAAGAATTGACCGTCGCATATGAAGAGGATGGGGTGGAGATCGTCAAGGAGCTGGACAAGCGCGTGCTGACCAAGGGCGCGTGGGCCACCCTGATGTATCGCTACCAGGAGCTGAACCGCACCAGCGGGGAATTCGGGCCGGAAAAATATTCGATCCGGCGCTACCAGAAAGTCCAGGGCGACTATCGGCCCAAGTCCAAGTTCGTGATTTCCAGCGCCAAGCAGGCCCGGATGATCATGGAAATCCTCACGGAGTGGCTCCCCGCCGAGGGAGAGGACGCCTAGCGGCTCTGCCCGCTCCGGAGCGGAACGCACCACGGGTTCCGCTCGGATCAGGGGCCGCCCGGACGGCCCTGGACGATGAAAGCCTGTTTTCCGCGCCTGTCGCCGGAAAGCGGGCTTTTTTCTATCGCCGCAGGCCCGCCAGGATGCGCGCGGGCCGAAGCAGCAGGCCCAGGGCCGCGAGGATGTCCGGGGCGATCAGGTCCGCGGCCCGCACCGCCTCGGCCGAGGCGCATTCGCCCTGGACCACGGCCACGCCCAGGGCGGCCTCGGCCAGCATCAGCGCGTCGTTGCGGCCGTTGCCCACGGCAACGCAGGCTTCCGCGCCCAGGGCGCGGACCGCTTCGCGCTTGGCCTCGTGCTCTGCGCCGGGGGGGAGCACGGTCAGCCGCACGGGCAGCCCGGCCAGGGCGCGGGCGCAGCCGCCGTGCGTGTCCGCGGTGACCACGTGCAGGTCCAGGCTCCCGGCCAGGGAGCGCAACGCTCCGGCCACGCCGGGCAACAGCGCGCCGTCCAGGGCCAGGGTGCCGTTGAAGTCGAGCACGAGATGCTCCAGCCGAAGCAGGCCGAAGCCGGGGATGTCCAAGGGGATCATGCGGCCTCCGGAGGCGGTCGGGTCAAGGTTGGCCGGGCGCGGTTTCAGGGAGTCCGGCAGTCGGGTCCGGGGCCTGCCCGCCCACGCGCCAGGGCGCGAAGCAGGCGCGGTTGATCTCCGCGATGCGCCCCTCGTCGCGCAGTTCCTGGAAGGCATTGTCCAGGCGGCGCAGCAGGTCCGGGTCGGAATTGGCCTTCAGGGCCATGTAGTAGCCCGCCTCCGCCGGAATTTCCCAGACCCGCTCCACGCTGTCCAGCGGCAGGCCCTCCTTGCGCAGGAAGCTGGCCAGGACCGGGTCCGTGCCGGAAACGAGGTCCACCCGCCCGGCCAGGAGCATCCGCAGGGCCTGCTCCTGGGTGGAGGCCTGGGTGAAGCATTCGTTGTCCAGGAAGCCCCGGTCCGCGAAGTAGTGCTCGGCAAAATCGTCGCGCACCAGGCCGATGCGGTATTGATGCAGGTCGTCGATGCTCCGCACGCGCAGGTCGTCCCTGCCGGCAAGGCGGTAGAGGAAGAGCCTGCGTTCGCCGATGGGCCCGATCCAATGAAACTGCGGCTCGCGCTCGGCGTTGCGGGCGATGGAATAGATGAGCACGTCGGGCAGAGTCTGGGCCAGGACATAGGCCCGCGCCCAGGCGTAGGACTCGAAGCGGCCCTGGATTCCCGCGCGCTCCAGCACGGCCCGGACCACTTCGGTGGAGCAGCCGACCACCTCGCCGTTCCGCGTATAGTTGTAGGGAGGCCAATCCTCGGTGACGACGCGCAGGATCCCCTCGCTCCAGGCATGGGAAGGCGCGGCCAGGGGCAGGGCCAAGGCCAGGAGCAGCGCGCAGCATCCATGAAGAAGCAAGGCGGAGAGTGGTCGCATTATGAACTCATCGTATCTCTTTTCGCGGGCCGGAAGCAACCTTCGGCAGGACATTCGCGGCAAGGAACCTTTTCGGGAGGAAACCGGCAAGCCTAGTTCATGGCGAAACTTTCAATGTTCTTCTTGTATTGCAGCAGGCCCTGCACGATGCCCTCGGCGATGCGGCGGCGATATTTCGCGGAACTCAGGTTCGCGGCGTCGTTCTTGTTGCTCAGGTAGCCCATTTCCACGAGCACGGCGGGCATTTTCGCGCCCATGAGCACGTAGAACGGCGCGTGCCGATGTCCGTGGTTGCGGATGCCGTACTTCTCGCCCACGTGGGCCACGGCGCTGCTCTGGATGGCCTCGGCCAGGTCCGAGCTTTCCTCGACCTTGGAGTTGAGCACGAGGTCCGCGAGGATGAATTGCAGGTCGCTGATCTGGTGGGGCTGGACGCCGTTTTCGCGCGCGGCCACGCGCCGGGCCTCGTCCGAGGAGGACTTCAGGCTCAGGCTGTACGTCTCGAATCCCCGGATCGAGGCCTTCTTGTAGGCGTTGCAGTGCAGGGAGAGGAACAGATCGGCCTTGGCCATGTTGGCCATGGCCGTGCGCTCCTCCAGGGGCACGAAGGTGTCGTCCGTGCGGGTGTAGAGCACCTTGAAGCCTTTCTTCTCCAGCAGCGCGCCCACTTCCTTGGCCACGAGCAGGTTGATGTCCTTCTCGTAGACGCCGTTGTGCACGGCGCCCTTGTCGTGCGCGCCGTGGCCCGCGTCGATCATCACGGTCTTGATGGTCAGTCCGAGCACCTCCACGAGGTCGCCGGGGTCCACGCCCTTGGCCTGCTTGGCCGCGTTCTTGGGCGGCTTGCCGATGGAGGTGGGCGCGGGCGGACGGGAGAGGGCCGTAGGCGCGGCGTGCTTTTCCGGGGAATACACGTCCACGATGATCCGGAAGGGATTGTTCAGGTGGAAGACCTTGTGCTCCTGGAAGTCGAGCAGGTCGAGCACCACGCGGGTCACGTCCTTGTCGTTCTGGCCGACCCGGTAGCCGCGCAGGATGCCGTCCGAGATTTCCACGTTGCGGGCCACGTCCGCGCCGATGCGCGCGCTGCGCAGGTCGAGGTAGACCCGGTTGCCCTTGTCCTTTTCCGGCAGGGGGTCGAGAAATTTGTAGACGTATTCCACGGGCTGGTTCAGTTCCAGGACCACGCGGGTGTAGTCGTCGCTGGAACGGTAGCGGATCATGTCCAGGCGGGCCGGGCCGTCCGCCTGGGAAGCGGGAATCACGGGCTCCACGGAGCCGGAATCCGGCTCGACGTCGAAATCCGAAGCCGGGGCGGCAGCCGCGGGCTTGGCCGGAGCAGTCTTGGCCGGAGCGGCCTTGGCCGCCCGCACGGCCTCGGAGTCCATCTCGTCCAGGGCCTGCCGGGCCTTGGGATACATGTCCGAACCCTTGTAGTCCTTCACGATGGCGCTCAGGTCCGCATAGGCTCCGGCCTTGTCGCCGAGGCGGTCGCGCCGGATCAGGGCCGCGCGGTAGAGGCAGTCGTCGCTCCAGGAATGCCGGGGAAAGCGCTTGACCACGCGGTGGAAGAAATCCACGGCCTTCTGGAAATCGGCGTCCACGAAGCTGACCGCGCCCATCTCCTCGTAGACCCGGCCGTCGTAATAGAGGGCCTTGGGAGCGTATTCGCCGTCCGGGTCGCGGGAGTAGACCTCGGTGAAGGCCCGCTCGACCTTTTCCCATTCGGAGCGGTACTTGCTGCGGGCGGCGTCCCTGGTCAGGGCGTGGAAATCGTCGTAGGCGCGGTTGAACTGCTGGCCGATGCCCAGCGCCAGGGCAGGACGCGGCAACAGGGCCGCGAACGCCGAAAGCGTCAGAAGCACGACGGCCGCAAGAAAAAACGGCACGCGGACGGCGCGCCCGTCGGTATGATGCAAAAGGCCGCTCAAAATCACTTTTTTCCCCTGTAGGAGGCGGCGGACCTTGCGGCTCCCCCCCGCGCCCCCTGGCGGCAGCGGATTTCCCCACCCGCGCCTCTCTCCTATCTAGAAAAACCCTAAACAAATGTCCAGGCCGGAAGCGCGGATCATTGCCCTTCCAGGGCGCGCGCGGTATGTTTCCCGCGTTGCCGGACGCCCGGCAAGGCCCGCCGCCGGGCGATCCGCACCGGGAAATGGCACGGAACTTGATAACCATTGCGGAACAGCAATTCCTTCCGACAGAACCGCAACACGCAAAAGGCGACCGCTTATGACCTCTCCCGCCCTTGTTTCCATGATCGTGCCCACCTACAACCAGGCCCGATATCTCGGCCCCTGCCTCGACTCGATCTGGTTCCAGGACTACCCCAACCTGGAGATCGTCGTGGTCAACGACTGCTCCACGGACGAAACCGCCGCCGTGCTGGACGAATTCGCCCGGCAGGTGGAAGGCCAGCAGGTTTCCTACGCCTCCTATTATAATGAAGCCACGGACGAGATCGAGCGCACCTGGCACGACCGCTACCCCAAGGCCGGACGCACGCTGAAGATCCTGCACAACGAAAGGAACATCGGCTCCACCCCGACCTACAACCGGGGCTTTCAGGCCGCCACGGGCGAATACTGCACCTACATCGCCTCGGACGACATCTGCCACCCGCAGATGGTCTCCACCCTGGCCGCGCCCCTGGACCGCGACGAGGCCGACTTCGTCTACTCGGACACCTTCATCTTCGACGACGCCGGGCGCATCCTGCGGGAGTTCAAATTCCCGGACTACGATTTCAAGACCAGCTTCGCGGACTGGTACCTCTGCGGCGTGTCCAAGCTCTACCGGCGCAGCCTGCACGAGCGCTTCGGCTGGTACGACAACGACTACCTGGCCAACGACCACGAATTCTACCTGCGCATCGCCCTGGGCGGCGCGCGCTTCAAGCACATCGCCAAGACCCTCTACTCCATCCGGACCCACGAGAACCGCGAGGTCAACGTGCACAGCTCCTCCAACTGGGGCAAGCTGCTCAACGAATCCAAGCGCCTGTGCCTCAAGGCCCGGGCCGCCATGCAGGAGGCCTAGCCGTGTCCGTATGCATCGTCACCGGCTCCGGCGGGCTCATCGGCGCGCAGAGCGCCCGGTTCTTCGCGGAAAAGGGCCTGGACGTGGTCGGCATCGACAACGACATGCGCCGCTATTTCTTCGGCGAGCAGGCCTCGACCAAGTGGCAGGTCCGGCAGCTGGCCGAAAATCTGCCCCGCTACGAGCACCACGCCGCGGACATCCGCGACGCGGACGCCGTGGACAAGGTCTTCGCGGCCTACGGCAAGGACGTGCGCATCATCATCCACGCCGCGGCGCAGCCCTCCCACGACTGGGCCGCGCGCGAGCCCTTCACGGACTTCGACATCAATGCGCGCGGCACCCTGGTCATGCTGGAGGCCGCGCGCAAGCACTGCCCGGAGGCGGTCTTCGTCTTCACCTCCACGAACAAGGTCTACGGCGACACGCCCAACCGCCTGCCCCTGGTGGAGCTGGAAACCCGCTGGGAGCTGGACCCGGCCCACCCCTGGCACGCGCGCGGCATCGACGAGAGCATGAGCATCGACGCCAGCACCCACAGCGTGTTCGGCGCGTCCAAGGTGGCCGCGGACATCATGGTCCAGGAGTACGGGCGCTATTTCGGCATGAACACCGTGGTCTTCCGGGGCGGCTGCCTGACCGGCTCCGGCCACAGCGGGGCCGAACTGCACGGCTTCCTGGCCTATCTGGTCAAGTGCGGGCTCACGGGCGCGCCGTACACGGTCTTCGGCTACAAGGGCAAGCAGGTCCGCGACAACATCCACAGCTCGGATCTGGTGAACATGTTCTGGGAGTTCATGCAGGCGCCCCGGCCCGGCGAGGTCTACAACGCGGGCGGCGGCCGCCATTCCAACTGCTCCATGCTGGAAGCCATCGCCCTCTGCGAGGAGATCTCGGGCCGCCCCTTCCGCTGGAGCTACGCCGAGGACAACCGCGTCGGCGACCACGTCTGGTGGATTTCGGACGTGTCCAAGTTCAAGGCGCACTATCCGCACTGGGAATACACCATGAACGTGCGGGACATCGTGGAGGAGATCGCGGAAAACCTGGGGCACAGGCTGCGCTGAGCGCGGGCTTGCGCCCGGCGGACGATCCGGGCCGGGCTTGTGCGGCGTCCCGGTTCCATGCGAACAGTAAGTGAATGAACGTTTTTCCGGCCACTCCGGGGATCCGGCCTGAAGTCCGCAGCCGAGGCTGCCGATAACGCGGACGGAAAGGCCACGGAAACGGCGCTCCCGGCCATGCCTCCGGCGGCGGGGGCAAAGGCCGGAAGGGCGCGGCGCAGGGCGCGCTGAAGCAAGGATGATTCAGCAAGTAAAGAATCCGGCACAAGGACCGCCGGGGCCGGAACCTTCGCGGCCTTCCGGCCGTCAAGCGAACTGATCCGCAAGGATCGGCCTGAAAGGACAGACATGGACATCAAGGGCAAGAAATTTCTCGTCATCGGCGGCGCGGGCTTCATCGGCTCCCACCTCGTGGACCAGCTCGCGCAGGAAGACGTGGCCGAAATCCGCATCTACGACAACTTCACGCGCGGCTGCGAGGAAAACCTCGCCCCGGCCCTGAAGGATCCCCGCGTGCGCATCTTCGACCTCGGCGGCGAGCTGCTGCACCGCGACATCCTCGGCGAGGCCATGAAGGGCATGGACGGCGTGTTCCACCTCGCCGCGCTCTGGCTGCTGCACTGCTACGACTTCCCGCGCTCCGCCTTCGAGGTCAACATCGGCGGCACCTTCAACGTGCTGGAGGCCATGCTCCAGAACGGCGTGAAGAAGCTGGTCTATTCCTCGTCCGCATCGGTCTACGGCGACGCGCTCACCGAGCCCATGGCCGAGGACCACCCGTACAACAACGACAACTTCTACGGGGCCACCAAGATCGCGGGCGAGGCCATGTGCCACGCGCTCTACCACCGCTACAAGAACACGGACAAGGCCTTCGACTACGCGGGCCTGCGCTATATGAACGTCTACGGACCGCGCCAGGACTACCAGGGCACCTACATCGCCGTGATCATGAAGATCCTCGACCGACTGGACCAGGGCCTGCCCCCGGTGGTCTACGGCGACGGCTCCCAGGCCTACGACTTCGTCTACGTGGGCGACTGCGCCCGCGCCAACATCTGCGCCATGAAGTCCGAGGCCACGGACCAGTGCTACAATGTGGGCACCGGCATCAAGACCTCCATCAAGCAGCTGGCCGAACGCATTCTCAAGGTCACGGGCTCGAACCTGGAAATCGAATACAAGCCCGGCGGCCTGACCTTCGTGAAGAACCGCGTGGGCTGCCCGAAAAAGGCCGAGGCCGAGATCGGCTTCAAGTACGAGAAGGAACTGGACGAGGGCCTGCGACTGCTCATCGAGTGGCGCAACGCCCACAAGGCCGAAGTGGCCCGCCGCCGCAGGCAGGCGGGCATCGCGGAATAGCCCCGCGGGGCCGAAAAACTTTCAGGGGCGGCACGCCGCCCGAGCACGGAGGATCGCATGCCCAGGCCGCTCTGCTACGCGCCGTGGATCAACCTCTACATCAATGACGCGGTTTACAACTGCTGCTGCTTCTATGGTCTCGGACAAGAGCACATGCCCTTCCCGGCCAGTCGGGACGACGTCCTGCGCATCTTCAACGGCAGGGGCTTTCGCGAGCTGCGCCGCCGTCTGCTGGACGGGGACATCGCGGGCACGGCCTGCGAAACCTGCCTGGACCGGCAGCAGGGCTTCATGCGGGATCATCAGGAAAGCCATTTCTCTGCCGGGACGAGCCAGCTGAATGCCGTCCGCACGTGTTGGGAAAGCGCCAACAAAGGCGAGATCGAGGTCAGCCACGCGCCGGTGTTCTACTCCGTGAACACCTGCACCGACTGCAACCTGCGCTGCGTGATGTGCTACAACTCCAAGCTCCCGGAGCAGGCCATCAAAGGCAGCCTCGTGCCCTATGAAAAGTTCATCGCCATGCTCGACGACGTGGGCCTGGAGAACATCACCACGGTCACCGCCGTGGGCGGCGAAACCTTCATGACCAAGGATTCCCTGGCCATCATCGAACACCTGGCCGCGAACCAGCACACCGGGGTCCGCTTTTCCACCAACACCAACGGCACCCTGCTGCACCAGCGGCACGAGCTGTTGGAAAAGCTGGATCGCCTCTTTCTGGAGTTCAGCATCGAAGGCTTCGGCGAGAGCTACGAACGCATCCGCAGGGGAGCCTCCTGGGAGCGCATGCTCGCCAACTTCGAATGGTGCGCCCAGACGGCCCGCACCCGGCCGGGCTGGGAGCTGAGCGTCAATTTCGTGATCATGAAGACCTCCCTGCCCCACATGGCCGAGGTGGTGGAGCTGGCCAAGGGGCGCGCCGGGTCCATGCGCTTCACCCCGGTCATGGGCGACTATTTCGAGGAAAACATCTTCCTCTTCCCGGACCTGCTGGAAGGCATGGATTGGCGGCGCCATTTCGACGAGGCGGAGCAAGCCGCCGGGAAGCATTTCCCCGGAGCCCTGCGCTTCCTGCACTCGGCCCGGCGCCAACTGGAGCGGGCCGTGGCCCGGGAAAAGGGAGGCGAAAAGGCCGGCAACTCGATTTTCCTCAGCGCGCCGGACAGCTTCGAATTCATGCTCCGGGCCATCGAGGCGGCCCCTGGCGAGCGCGTGGCCCTGGTGGGCACGCGTCCCTGCCTGGGCGACTTTCTCTCCTGGGCCGTGGGCCGCACGCAAAAACGCCTGGTGCTCGCGGCTCCGGACATGCCCGCCACCGGCCGCCGCTATGTGGGCCTGCCCGTGGTGCGGATGGACGCCGTGGCGGACGAGGCGGACAGCGCGCTGCTGAGCTGCCAGACCTTCGAATACCGCGCCTGCAAAGACGCTCTGGCCGAGCTTCACCCCGACCTGCACGTGGGCGTCCTGCCCTATTGGGGCGAGGAGATCTACGCCGCCATCAACGAGCTTGCGGACCGGCTGGCCGGAGTTCCCCTGGTGCTCTACGGCGCGGGCGGCACGGCCGAGGTGCTCATGGAATCGACCCCCTTCCGGAACCTGGACGTGACGGCCTTTGCCGACGGCAACAAGGCCAAATGGGGCGGCGAATTCCTGGGCAGGCCCGTGCTGGAGCCCGCCCGCATCCCTGAGTTCGCCGAGGACGTGGTCATCTGCAGCGACAAGTATTCGCACCGCATCGCCCAGGATCTGGACGAGCTGCACGGCGACGCCCTGCGCGTGCACCGCATTTTCTAGGAGGCGGTCATGCGGGTGCTGGTCTTCTACGACGTGCCGGGCTGGGCCTGGTGGCACAAGGCCCAGGCCCTGGCGCGGCACATGCCCGCCGACATCCGGGTGGACCCGCTGGCCTTCGGCGCGGCCTTCGACCCGGAAGACTACGACTTCCTGATCCTCTTCGGCAGCTACATGCTCGACCTGCCCGTGCCCGTGGCCCCGGAAAAGCTGATCCTCGGCCTGAGCAACAACGGCCCGTGGTACGTGGATTCCGTGCGCACGCCGTACCTTGAGGGGCGGGTGGGCGCGGTCTTCGCCAACAGCGCCATCGGCCGGGAGCTGCTCGCCCTGGACGGGGCCTTCTGCTGCCAGAACGGCGTGGACGCCGAGTTCTTTTGTCCTGGTCCGGGCCGCGACGAGGAATTTTCCCTGGGCTGGGTGGGCAATCCCAACTCGGACGTGAACAAGGGCCTGGACCTGATCCGCGCGGCCTGCGAGCGCACGGGAACCCCGCTGCGCACCGTGGCCCACGACGCCTCCAAGGGCGACGCCTCCGGCATCCGGGGGCACGAAGTGCTGCGCGACGAGGTCTACCGCCGCTGCCACGCCTACGCCTGCGCCTCGGAGTTCGACGGCACGCCCAATCCCTGCCTGGAAGCCCTGGCCTGCGGCACCCCCCTGCTGACCACGCGCGTGGGCAACATGCCCGAAGTGGTCCGCCACGGCGAAAACGGCCTGTTCGTGGAGCGGAGCGTGGACGACATCGCCAGGGGCATCGAGCGGCTCCGGGCCATGCCGCCGCAGCCGCTGCGCCGCGCGGCCCGCAGGAGCATCGAACAGGGCTGGACCTGGCCGCAAAAGACGGCCCGCTACGAGGCCATGCTCCGAACCCTGGCCGCCCGGCAGGCGGATGCGGACGGGAAAAGCCAATGAACGCCGCGCTGCGCGTGCTCTGCATCGGCCATGCGGACAGTCCGCAGTTTTCCCAGCGCTGCGCCCTGCTGCGGGGCGCGGGCTTCCGCGTCACCGAGCTGACGGGCCGGGCCGCCCCCGCCACTCCCGGCGCGGACGCGGCCCAGCCGCGCGGTCTGCCCCTGGGCCGCTGCTGGCGGCTCACGGCCCTTACCCGCTGCGTGCATTTTTTCGCGCTGGCGCGCGCCCTCGACCCGGACGTGATCTTCGTGCAATACGCCCAGGGCCTCTGGGCCTGGCTGGCCACGGCCACGGGCCGTCCCGTGGTCGTCAGCGTCATGGGCGGGGACGTGCTCTTCGACGAGCAGCACGATCCGGGCGCGGTGCAGCGCGCGGCCACGCGGGGCTGCCTGCGCCGGGCCGCGCTCGCGCTCTGCAAGTCCGAATACCTCGCGGAGCGGGTCCGGGCCATGCGCCCGCGCGGCCAGGTCCGCGTCATGGCCTGGGGCGTGGACCGCAGCCTGTTCCGGCCTGCGAGCGCGGGCGGGGAAAAGCGCGCGGAGCGACGCGCCGCCGGGCTGCCCGAATCCGGCCTGCTGCTGCTCGCCCCGCGCGCGCTCCAGCCGCTCTACAACCCCGGCGTCATCCTCCGGGCCTTTGCCCGGAGCGGGCTGGCGAACCAGGGCGCGCACCTGGCCCTGTGCACCTTCCGCGCGGACCCGGCCTGCGAGGCCGGACTGCGGGAGCTTCGCCGCGAGCTGAACCTGGAGAAAAGCGTGCTTTTCCTCCCGCCGCAGGACGCCGCGGGCATGGCCCGGCTCTACCGCGCCTCGGACCTGGGCATCTCCGTGCCCGAATCGGACGGCCTGCCCCAGACCCTTTTCGAGGCGGCGGCCTGCGGCCTGCCCCTGATTCTGCGCGACCTGCCCAACTACAACGAAGTGCTCCGCCACGGCGAGCAGGCCCTGCTCGTGGCGGCCAGGGGCAGCCGGGCGCGGCCCGTGGAATTCCGGCCGGACGAGCTGGCCGCGGCCCTGCGGCTGCTGGCTGCGGACCCGGACCTGCGCGCGGCCCTGGCCCAGGGCGCGGCCCGGCTTCTTCAGGAGCAGGAAGCGCGCTTCGGCGACGGCCTGCTGCCCGAATTGTTTCAGGAAGCGGCCAAGAGGCCCGGAGCGGGCCGCCTGGCGCGCGCCGCCCAGACCCTGCGGGCTGCCGCCTGCCTCTTTGCCGGACCGGCCCCGGCCGCACGGCAGGGTCAGCCGACCTTTTCCGGCTTTCGGAGCTACTTCAGAGAACTGGCGCACCCGCTCCCCGGCCGAAACGCGAGTCGGAAGGCCTGAGCGATGATCAAGAACACTCGCGGACAGCACATGTCCCGAAACATAGCATGCGAGGCGAAACCATGTTCGACATCCCCCTGATCCGGGCCGTCATCGACGACAACGTGAAACAGCGCGTGATGGACGTGCTCGACAGCGGCTTTCTCACCGAAGGCCCGGTGACGCGCGAGCTGGAAGAGCGCATGGCCGCCTATGTGGGCGCGCGCCACGCCCTGGCCGCCACCTCCTGCACCACGGGTCTGGAGCTGGGCCTGCGCGCCCTGGGAGTCGGTCCCGGCCACGAGGTCGTGGTCCCGGCATACACCTACCCGGCCACGGCCGCGGCCGCCCGCATCGTGGGCGCCCGCCCGGTGATCGTGGACGTGGACCCCGAAACCATGCTCATGGACATGGACGCCCTGGAGGCGGCCCTCAGCCCGGCCACCCGCGCCGTGATTCCCGTTTCCCTGTTCGGCAACCCCGTGGACCACGCCCGGCTGGACGCGCTCAAGGAGCGGCACGGATTCGCCGTGGTCGAGGACGCGGCCTGCACCCTCGGCGCGCAGTACGCCGGAGCCAGGGTGGGCGCGCGGGCCGACGTCACGGTCTTCAGCCTGCACCCGCGCAAGTTCATCACCTCGGGCGAAGGCGGCATCGTGACCACCGAGAGCGACGCCCTGGCCGACGCCATGCGCTCCTACAAGCATTTCGGCATGCGCTGCGAAGACGGACAGCTGGACTCCCTGGAGTTCGTCGGGCCGGGCACGAACTACAAGCTCTCCAACGTGCTCGCGGCCATCGCCCTGGGGCAGATGGACCGGGTGGACGAGCTGCTGGCCGAGCGCCTGGCCCTGGCCGCGACCTACCGCGAGCTGCTGGCCGGAATTCCGGCGGGCGCGGACATCCGCCTGCCCCGGACCACGCCCGGCGGCGTGCACTCCTACCAGACCTTCTGCGTGCTGCTGGCCAACCGCGACGCCGTGCGCGAACGCATGCGCGCGCGGGGCGTGGAGGCGCAGATCGGCTCCTACGACATCGCGGCCCAGCCCGCGTTCCAGGGCCGGGACTGCACCATCGTGGGCGACTGCCGCAACGCGGCGCGGGCAGCGGCCCAATGCCTGGCCCTGCCCCTCTTCCACGGCATGACCCGCGCCCAGCAGCAGCGGGTGGTGGAGGAACTGCTGGCCGCTGCCCAGGCCTAGCCGCGGAAACCCGCCCGCCTCCGGGGGAACGCCCGACGCAAAACGCCCCTGCGCACCGGACATCGGTTGCGCAGGGGCGTTTTCCCTCGTTCGGCGTACCGGCCCGATACGCTGCTAGATTTCCATCAGAATCCCTGCCCAGCAGAGCCAAAGCCGTTCCGCGCTCGGCAGTGCCGCAAGAGCCGCGAAGATGTGGTCGTCCACGCGCTGCCCGGCCTGGGCCTCGAAATGTTCCCGCAATGCCGACCCGGAGTCGCGCTCCAGATCCTGAAAAAAGCCGTACCAAATCGGCTCGTCCGCGAAAACCACCTGTTCCGGGGGCACGCCGTTGGCCGCGAGCGCGGCAAAGACCTCCTGCGCGTACCAGCTGCAAATGCAGTAGCGCACTGCCGGATCGCGGGCCTGGTCCGAGTCGAGCAGGGTGGACTCCTCCACCCCGGCCAGGCGGGCCAGCAGCCGCCCGCGCTTGCCCCGGCCCACGATGCGCATGCGCCCCGCGCGCAGGTCCGCGAAGTCCCGCTCGCCCCGGTCCACGAACCCGGCGAGGTGGTGCTCGTCGCAGGCCCGGTGGCGGGCCACGATTTTCGCCAGCAGCTCGGCGTCCGGCAGGGGCGCGGCGGAATCGAGCCTCCCCGTGAAGAGCGTGCGGGCGTAGCTCCAATCCCGCAGCCGTCCCGTGGCGGCCAGGGCGTCGCAGAGAATCTGCAGCGGGGGAAACCGGGGAGCGTAGTCGTGGAAGGCCACGGGAGCGCCGTCCGGCATCAGTGCGCTCAGGGACAGGAAATCGGTCCAGGCCCAAAGCAGGGTGTGGCTGCCGTCGATGAAGAGCATGTCCACGCGCTCGTCCGGGTGGGCCTCGGCATAGGCCGGGGAGGCGGCCAGATGGAACCGCACGCCCTCGGGCGGGTTCGTGGCCGCGATCCCGGCCCGCTTGTCCCGAATGTCCAGGCTGTGGACCTCGCAGCCGGGCGCGTTGGCCCGCAGCATGCAGCTGGTCAGCCCGCTGGAGGTGCCCACCTCCAGAATGCGGGATCCGTCCGGCAGGGCCGAGGCCAGCCCGCAAAGGGCAAGTTTTTCCTCAAGGTGCAGCATCCCCTCAAACTCGGTGGCAAGAGCCTTGGCCATGTTCCTCCACTCCTCGCGGCCCAGCGGGCGTTCGTTCGGTTGCTTAAGACCCCGTACCGGATCGCACCTGGATTGGAAAGCCCGAGGCGCAAAGACGCCGGTCGCGATGCGGGTCGCTACCGGCTTGCAGAAATCGGGCCGGGCTCCGGCCGCGTTGGCATGATCCATGAAGGAAATGAGAGCAGTCGCCCTGGACGGCGAAATCTGCCTGAAATCCGTCGCCCGAAGTGGTGCGAGCAGGATAAACCAATGGTCGGGGCGGATTCCCCGCTCCCCGAGGCGTCAAGAAACCGTCGAGAAGGGCCGCCCCAAATCCTTCATGCACTGAAGAAAGAAGAGGGTGGACAAAATAGCGGCAGGCATCTTAAGTGTTGCGGCAGAAGGGTCGAAGAGATCGACAGAGGCACGCGGCGTTGGAAAATCATTCACCTTCAGAATGAACGGAGCGCAGACATGAGCCCGAAGCAGGAATGCATCGCCATCATCCCGGCCCGCGGGGGCTCCAAGGGCGTGCCGCGCAAAAACATCCGCCCGCTGGGCGGCAAGCCGCTCATCGCCTGGTCCATTGAACAGGCCCTGGCGAGCGGCGTGGTCGACCGGGTCGTGGTTTCCACCGAGGACGAGGAGATCGCCGAGGTTTCCCGGCAGTGGGGCGCGGACGTGCCCTTTCTGCGGCCCATGGAACTGGCCGGGGACACCAGCATCGTGGGCGAGGCCGTGAGCTGGACCCTGGACCGCCTCTCGCGCGAGCAGGGCGTGCTGCCGAGCCGCCGCCTGATCCTCTACCCCACGCACCCCTTCCGCACGCTGCCCATGCTCCGCGAGGCCGTGGCCGCCCTGGACAGCGGCAGCCAGAGCGTCCATACCGTCCGGGTCATCCACGACAGCGCCGAGCGATACGCGGTCATGCGCGGCGGCCGCCTGCGCCAGATCGCCCCCCGCCTGCCGGGCGCCAAGCCGGGGGCCTACAACCGCCTCTACGGCCTGATCAACGGGTCGCGCTCCCCGGAAACCGGCGGCCCGACCACCCTGCTTCCCGTCACCGACGCGGTGAACCTGATGGACATCGACACCTACGAGGACTTCGAGCTGGCCGAATTGATTCTGGCTCACGGGCTTTACGATCCGCAGGGATCCTGTGATCGGAGCAGAAGTGCGAGTGCGACGCGTGAGGGTGACGACGGGACCATGCGGGGCAGGGGACGATTGACGTGACGCCCGGAGCGACGCCGGAGGCCCGCAGGCGGGCGCGGTTTTCTCCGAAATCATTTACTTTGCGAATAAACAAACCGCACTGCGCAGCGGATCAGGAAAAAGCGAGACATGACGGGTAACGGTGCTCACATCGGCGTGCTGATGCCGATCTACTTCTCCCCCGGGGAGGCCTGGTGGCGCGAAGCCGCGAACGAGGCCGTGCTCCTGGGCGAGCTGTCGCGCCTGGCCCGCATGGGCGGCACGGAGGGCACGGGCGACCTGATCGGCCTGCGCGCGCCGCTGGTCGTCACGGACGAAGCCGGGCTCGCCCGGAAGCTGCGGGAGGCGGGACTCTCCGTGCTGGACGGCCCCTCGCCCTCGCCGGAATCCCCGTCGCTGCTGCCGCTCGGCTCGCGCGCCGCGCTTCGGGAGCTGGCTCCGGACCGGGACGCGCGTCTGCTCCTGCTCGATTTCCGCCGCCTCGCCGCCGTGGCCGAAGACTGCCGCGCCGTGCTGCGCGCCGCAGGGGAGGCGGGCATGGACGCGGCCGGAGTCTGGACCACGGTGCTCCAGCCCAGGGACCACCCCTGCCAGCTCCGGCGCCACATGACGGTGCGCGAGACCGGATTTCTGCATTGCCTGGACCCCGCTCCGGAGCTCCTGCGCCGGGGCTACCGCGCGTCCCTGCCCTACCAGGCCATGCACGGCTTCGCGCACGAGCCGGCCGGAACCTGCTTCCGGCCCGAACTGGCCCCTGCCGGAGAGCCTTTGCGCCACGGCGAGGAGGCCGACATTCTTCTGCGCAGCTCCGGCGACGGCGCGGCCCGCTGTTTGGTGAGCGAGCAGCGTCTCGCCCGCATGGCTCGGCGGCTCCGGCTGCCGTCCGAGGCCCGCATCACGGGCTTCGCCTGCGAGCCGCTGTTCCCGCGGGACGCCCTGCTCTTCGAGCGCGACGGCCAGACCTGGCTGCTTGTCGAGGCGCTGCCCGACGACGCCGAGGAAACCGGCGCGCTGGCCTCCATCCAAAACAGGGACCACTACCACGAACATGTCTGCGCCATCGGAATCCCCTGCCGCCTTCCGGTTCCGGCCGTGGGTCCGGGCATTCCGCTGTGCGTCGTCAACGAGGGCGCACAGGGCTCGGCCCCCGCGCTGAGCATTCCCTTTCAGGAATCCCTGGGGCTCTGGAGCATGGATTCCGACGGCGAAATGCGCAATCTGACCGAGGGAACCCGCATTTCGGGACGCCAGACATTCCCCGAATGCTATCTCGTGGAGGCGGTCGCGACCCTGGGCCGCGCTGTGGATCTGGCCCGCTTCGACGCGCTGCTCGCCGAGGGCGGGGTCAGCGGCGTGCCGGTTTCCGAGGAACGCCTGATCGTCAGGAACCGCCTCGACCTGCTGCGCCACAGGGTTGCCTGCCCGGCGCGGCTCCCGGCCGAGGCCAAGGAGGCGACATGCCCGTAAGCGACCTGAGCGCCCTGCCCCTTGCTGCGCCCTCTCCGGCAACGGAATCCCCGGCCCCGGCTCTGCCCGGATGCGACGTCCTGGGCCTGCTCGCGGGGCCGTTCCTGACGCATGGTTCCCCCACGGCCTGCGCCGCGCTGAGCGGGCTTTTCGGCGGACTTCAGCCCGCCGCGACCCCGGACGAAACCCTGCCGGAATTCGGCCTCGCCCCGCTGGAGCGCCGCAGGCTGGACACGAATACCGCGCTGGCCATGCGGCCCGACAGCGTCCGCAGCGAACTGCTCTTTTTCCATGACGGACGGTTCCACCGCTACGACACCGCCGGCGGGAAGACCGTTCCGTTCGGGCCGAACATGGGCGCGTCCCAGGGCTGCTTCGGCGGGGCCGACGGCCGGGTCTGGTTCAGCCATCCCCGCAAGGCCGAGGCGCTCCGCTACGGCCCGGACGGCGAACTGGAACAACGGCTTCCCCTGCGCAACGAGCGCGGCGAGGCCATGCAGCCCTTCTGGGGGGCGTGCTGCCTGCGCGACGGCCGCGAGGAACACTACTACATCGCCAGCGCGGACCGCGAACGGCTGCTGCTGCACGTGGACCCGGAAACCGGCGAGAGCGAGACCATGCGTCCGGGACTGGTCAGCCAGCCCACCCGCATCGCCTGCGTGGGGCGGCGCATGCTCGTGCTCGACTCCCGCAACGCCCTGCTGGTGCTCGACGCGACGCGGTCCTTCCGCGAGCCGCGCGTGGAGCGCGTGATTCCGGTGCCCACGGACACGGCGCACGTCATCACCGCGCCCCACGGCATCTATCTCTGCGGGATATCCTGGATCAGCCGCATGGACGCCGACCTGCGCAGCCGCGGCAGCGTCCGGCTGGACAGCCTGCCCGGCCTGGAACGGGGGCTGCGCTGGCCGAGCATGGTCATCACCGAAAACAACGGCCCGGAGCTCTGGGTGCTGGACTGGTGCACCCGCGACCTGATCCGGCTCTCCCTCCGCCTGCCCGGCCAGTCCATTCAGGAGTAAGAACATGAAGACCCTGATCTGCAAGTATCGCAACACTTCCGGCGCCCTGTACTGCCACCAGATCGTCCCCCTGCCGGACGGCGCGGTCTTTTCCAGCGAGATCATCATCGCCTACGCCTTCCTGCGCGACAACCTGCCGGGCGGCTGCGACTACCTCGAACTGGACTTTCCCATGCAGCCGGAAACCGCCGAGGAACTGGTCCGGCGCTACGACACCATCGTCTATTTCGCGCCCTTCCCGAACTCCGAGAACCTGGACGTGCTCGCGATGCTCCCGCAAATGGCCGTGGAGCGCGGCGTGCGCACGGTCTTCGTCTGCCGCGAGTTCGGCTACACCCGCGACCTCGTGGCGCGCTATCCCCTCGGACACGCGGCCCTGGACTGCACGGACATCGTGGCCGGGCTGGACCACCTGCTCCAGGGAGGGTTCTTCGAGGCCGCGCCCCAAGGCCCCTGCCTGCACCTGGACGACAAGGCCGTGCCACCGGAGACGCGCCTCTACCGCGACATCTCCATTCTGGACGCGCCCGAGGTCACCAACGACCCGGCCTACAAGACCCATCCGGAAATCCGCAGCCAGCGCTGGTATCTCATCGGTTCCGGCTGCGCCCGGCACTGCTCCTTCTGCCTCTGGAACGGCTCCTGCCACCGCAACCGCGACCTGGACATCCTGGAGCGCGAGTTCGAGTGGCTGGAAGGCGGGGCCGAATACTGCCATCCGAACCTGTTCTGGAAGCGCTCCTGGAACGAGGACTACCTCAACCGCATCCGCCGCTTCCCGTCCAAAAGCTACCTCAAGGGCACGGCCCACATCGCGGACCTTTACGCCTGCCGCGACCTGCTGCCCGCATGGCGCGACGTCGGCCTGCATACGCTCAGCGTGGGCATCGAAAGCGCCCACGAGCGCGTCCTGAGCTCCATCGGCAAGACGGACAACGACATGGAAAAGCTGCGCGAGGTCAGCCGGATCCTGCGCGACCTGGACATGGAGCTCTACGTCAACCTGATCATCGGGCTGCCCGAGGACGGCAACGACTCCCTGAAGCAGACCTACGACCTTATGGGCGAGATGGGCTTCTACACCAGTTGCTGCTCCTTCCTGGTGCCCTATCCGGGAACCAAAGTGTACCACGAGATCCTGGACAGCGGCCTCTGCACCGCCGAAGACCTGAGCCTGGAAAGGCACATGGACTTCTACGCCAACCGCAAGCGCACGGGCGAGCGGCCCCGCGTGCGCACCCGGCACATCGGCGAGGACGACCTCTGCCGCTGGTACGAGACCTTCCGCAGCAAGCTGCACGGCAACCCCATGGACATCTGAGCAGAGGAAACGGCATGACCACGACACCCGCCTGCCCCCCCTATCTCGTCACGCTGATCACCTATGCGTGCAACTACGCCTGCCCGGGCTGCTACCACGGCCACCGGGAGGAAATGCGGCCCTATTTCGAGGCCAAGCGCAAGAACATGCGGCTCGCGGAGTTCCGGGGCATCGTGGACGAGGTCGCCCCGCACCGGATCAAGATCGGGCTGAACTCCCTGGGCGAGGTCTTCCTCAACCCCGACGTCTACGACATGATCGCCTATGCCGTGGGGTCGGGCCTGCGCATCGAGTTCGACACCAACGGCTCCCTCCTTGAACCCGACGCCCTGGCCGAGGCCGCCCCCTCGGACGTGATCTTCTCCGTGGACGGCATGAGCCAGGAGTCGTACGCCAGCTACCGGGTCAACGGCAGGCTGGATGTGGTGCTCGGCAAGCTGGAGCGCTTCGCGCGCAACGTGGACGCCCGGGGGACCGCGACCAACATCTACGTCAAGTTCCTGATCAACGGCCACAACGAGCACGAGGTGGACGAGGCCCGGCGTTTTGTCGAATCCCTGCCCGGCGTGCGCTTCCTGGTGGACTGCTTTTTCCCGCCGCCGCCGAGCTTCGGCTATCGGCTCGCGCATCCGGACCAGGTGCCCCTGGACATCTACGAGGACTGGCGGCCGCGCAAGCTCGCGGAATACGACCTCTTCGCCCCGCACCCGGAGCTGGGCGTGGCCCGCAGCAAGACCTGGGACCACCCCTTTGCCATGCGCTGCACGGACATCTACAACACCCTCTACGTGGACACGGACGGCGGGGCCTATCCCTGCTGCTTCGCCAACACGCCCCGCGCCCACGACCTCACCCGCGTGCAGGACGAGCTGCTCCTGGGCAACGTCTTCCGGGACGGCGTGCTCGGCGTCTTTCACGGCGAGCGGGCCGCCCGGCTGCGCGAAGCCTACACGCGAAAGCAGGGGCGCATCCCGGTCTGCGGCACCTGCCGAGCCAACCGCGTCAAGCGGCTGATCCAGGCCGTGGAGGGCGCGAAGTCCCATCATTTCGAAACGCTGAACGATTTCGGCCGCAAGCCGGAGCAGGCCGGGCCGAAGCCTGCGGAGGACGCGCGATGAATCCCCCGACGCACCTGTATTTCAACACCACGAACCGGTGCAACTACCGCTGCACCTACTGCACCTTCCACTCCCCGATCTGGAAGCCGGAGCTGGGCGCTCCGGGGTTCACCCTCGGGCTGGAGGACTTCCGCCGCGAGCTGGACCTGCTGGAAGAGGGCGCGGGCGACCACCGCTTCGAGCAGATCACCTTCACGGGCATGGGCGAGCCCATGCTCAACCCGGACATCCTCGGGCTCATCGCCCTGGTCAAGGAGCGGGGCTACACCTGCGCCCTGATCAGCAACTTCTCCCGGCTGCTCACCCCGCACATCGACGCGCTCATGGACCTGGGCCTGGACGGGCTCTACACCAACCTCGATTCCGGCGTGGCCTCCCACTATGAGGAACTGCGCCGGGGCGCGAAGTTCGAAACCACCCTGGCCAACATCCGGGCCGCGGCCCGGACGGCGGCGCGGAAGAATCCGGGCCTGAACTTCGAGGTCCACAACCTGGTCACTCCCGAAAGCGTGGACCTGATTCCGGGCTTCATCGACACCGTGGCCGAAGCCGGGGTGAGGAAGGTCGTCATCAAGACCTTCGTGAACTTCCTGGACGTGGACGCCGGGGACCGCTTCTTCACCCACCTGGATGCGCAGCGCGACTTTTTCGCGGCCGTGGCCCGCGCCAAGGAATACGGGCGCGAACGCGGCGTGCGGGTCAACGCCCCGGCCTACGCCGAGGTGCTTTCCGGAGCGCGCGAATACCGCGCGGACGATCCGGACCTGCGCTGCGGCATCGGCTCCGGCCTGCACCTGAACTTCGGCCCCCTGGAGCTTGGCGAGGAAGACCTGCTGGGCAACGTGCTGCACTGCTGCCCGGTGATGCGCCGGGAGGAGCACCGCAGCTACGGCAACATCCTGCGCGACCCCCTGGAGCGCATTCTCGCCCATCCGGCGCGGGTGCGGCTGCTGGAGGGGAACGCGCGCGGCGAGATCGTGCACCCGGAATGCCGGAGCTGCGAATACTGCCTGCTCGGCCTGCACGAACTCCACGCCGCGCCCCAGGAGGCCGCCTCGTGAGCGAAACCCGCGCCTCCCGCAGAGAATACGAGGCCATCCGTGCCCGCGAGGCCGAGAACCGGGCCTATTACGACCGCGACGACGGCGTGGCCGCGCCCCCGCACACGGTCTGCCTCTCCGTGAACAACAACTGCTTCATGTCCTGCAAGATGTGCGACATCGGCACGGCCAACGCCACGCGCATGGCCCGGCTGCACGACAACCAGTTCTCGGACCGCTACGTGCAGACCCGGAACTACCGCGAGCTGCCCTTCGAGCGCATCCGCGACCTGGTGGACGAGATCGCGCCCTTCGCGCCCACGGTGAAGACGAATTTCGTGGAACCGCTGCTCTACAAGCGGCTCCGGGAGGTGGCCGAGCACGTCAAAAGCCGGGGGCTGCCCTTCTACACCATCACCAACGGCTGGATGCTGGAAAAGCACGCGCCCTGGCTGGCCGAGTGCTGCGACCTGATCCGCGTCTCCCTGGACGGCACGGCCGAGGTCCACGACGCCATCCGGGGCAAGAAGGGCAGCTGGGAGCGCACCGTGCGCGGGCTCCGGGCCTTGGTGGCGGCGCGGCGCGCACGGGGGGCCGAGCGGCCCATCGTCGGCATCTGCTGCACCATCAGCAACCACAACTATTTCAACCTCGTGGACTTCATGGCCGCGCTGGAGCGCGAGAACCTGCTCGGCGAGCTCTACATCAACTTCAACCACCTGCTCTTCACCACCCAGTGGGAGCTGGACGAAACCCGCGCGGCCTCGGACCTCTTCGAGGGACTCAAGCTCTGCAGCATCGACAACATCGTCTTCGAGGAGCTGGACACGGACGCGCTGCGCGCCCAGATCGCGACCCTGGAGGAACGCTGGCCCCAGGACGGCCACCATTATTATTTCTCGCCCTGGCTGCGCGACGAGGACATCGCCGCCTTCTACGATCCGGACTCGCGGATGTTTCCGGGCACGCCCTGCTACCTGCCCTGGTACGCGGCCCAGCTCGACATCGAGGGCAACCTGGGCATCTACGGCCACTGCATTCTCCCGGACCTGGGCAACGCCTTCGAGGAGGGCTTTCTGGCCGCCTGGAACTCGGAGCGCGCGCGGCGGATTCGCCGGGAACTCAAGAACGCGGGCTCGTTTCCGGGCTGCAACAAGTGCATCGGCACGCTCTACCCGCTCAGGGGGCGCAGATGACGCCATCGGACCGCGACCGCGCCCTGCGCGAACGCCACAACGAATTCTTCACGGGCGAGCACGCCCGGAACAACCGCGGCCGCGTGCTCACCCCCGGACAGCAGAAGCTCGTCTCCCTGCTGCGCATGGGCGCGCTGGGCGAAAACCTGCGCGAGGGGCGGGGCCGCCCGGCCCTGGACGCGGGCTGCGGCGCGGGCTTCAACACCGTGAGCCTGGGGCTGCTCGGCTGGCGGGCCCACGCCTTCGACATCACCCCGGAGCTGGCCGAAAACGCCCGCGCCAACGCGGCCGGATACGGCGTGGAGGCCGAGGTCCGCTGCGGCACGAACCAGGCCGTCCCCTTTGCCGACGCGAGCATGGACCTGCTCGTGTCCATGAACGCCGTCCACTACGTGGAGAGCGCCGGGGAGATCGAACAGGCATTCGCGGAGTTCGCGCGGGTTCTGCGGCCGGGCGGTCGCCTCTACCTGACCACCAACCACCCGGAAAACTGGATTTTCCAGGACGGCGAGCCCGCCGGGAAGAACCTCGTGCGCGTGCGCCGGGACGGCGACTACCGCGACGGCCTGACCCTCTACCGCTTTCGGAACGAGGCCGAGCTGCGCTCCCTGGCCGAGGCCCATTTCTCGGACGTCCGCATCGGCACGGACATGCAGGAATATTTCGTGAAGACCCTGCGCAACTATGTGCTCACGGGGGTGCGCGCATGATTCTCGACGCCCTGACCCACATCACCCGCGACGGCGACTGGTTCGGCACCGGGCTGGACGCCTCCCTGCCCGCGCTCCTGGCGCGCATGGACCGGGACGGCGTGGACCGGGCCGTGCTCGCGGGCATGCCGGGCGCGGACGACGACGCCCTGCTGCTGGACGCGGCCAAGGCCCATCCCGGCCGCTTCCTGGCGGTGGCGGGCGTGGATGTCTGCGAGGACGCGTTTGTGGACGAACGCGGGCTGAACCGGCGGCTGGAAGAGATCAAGGCGCTGGGATTCGCAGGGATCAAGCTGCATCCGCGCCTTTCCGGCGTTCCCGTGACGGACCCGCGCATCCGCAAGGCCGTGCATCTCGCCGGAAAGCTGGACCTCACGGCCCTGGTCTGCACCCTCCACCGCCCGCCCCTGCCGCCCCTGGGCCGCCCCGTGTCCGACGCGCTCTACGAGCTTTGCCGCGCCTGCGACAAAACCCGCATCGTGCTCGTGCACGGCGGGTACGTTGATCTGCTGGCCACCTCCGAGCTGATCCGCCCGCTGGAACACGTGCTCCTGGACCTGACCCTGACCCTGACCCGCTTCGCCCGGACCTCGGTGGGCCTGGACTGCGCCTGGCTCCTGGAGACCTTCGACCGCAGGGTCTGCGTGGGCTCGGATTTCCCGGAGGGGGACATGGGCCGCGTGGGCGAGGCCCTGGACGCCCTGGGCGCTGGGCGGGAGGCCCTGGACGGCATGGCCCGCAACGCGGTGCGCTTCTTCCCCCCGACGCGGGAGGACGCATGACCGCCCTGGAGCCCCGCCGCATCGAGATCCTGGAGTGCACGCTCCGGGACGGCAGCTACGCCGTGGACTTCCAGTTCACCTCGCGGGACACGGCGATCATCGCCAGGGGCCTGGAACGCGCGGGCATCCGGCGGATCGAGATCGGGCACGGGCTCGGACTGAACGCCTCGAACACGGGCGCGGGAACCGCCGCCGAGAACGACGAAGCCTACATGCGCGCCGTGGAGGGCGTGCTGGCCGAGGCGAGCTGGGGCATGTTCTGCATTCCGGGCATCGCGCGCCCGGACGACCTGCGCCTGGCCGGGGACCACGGCATGGGCTTCGTGCGCATCGGCGTGCAGCCGGAAAATTTCGAGCAGGCCGCGCCCTTTGCGCGCGCGGCGCGCGACCGGGGCATGCGGGTCTTCGTCAACCTGATGAAGTCCTACACCGTGGACCCGGACGAATTCGGGGCCATCGCCGCCCGGGTCGCGGGCTTCGGCGCGGACGGGCTCTATCTCGTGGACTCCGCGGGCTGCATGCTCCCGAACGAGGTCCGGGCCTATCTGGAAGCGGCCGCGCCAGCCGGGCTGGAACTGGGCTTCCACGGCCACGACAACCTCCGGCTGGGCATGGCCAACGCCCTGGCCGCGGCCGAGCACGGAGCCCGCTGGATCGACACGACCCTTCAGGGCATCGGCCGCAGCAGCGGCAACCCCTCCACCGAGGCCTTCGCCGCGCTGCTCCTGCGCCGGGGAGCCTTCCGCGAGGAGGATTTCTTCGCCCTGCTGCGCCTGGGCGAACGCCACATCCGGCCCCTGCTCCGCTCGGCCGGGCAGGGCGGCATGGAGGTCGTCTCCGGGCTGGCCGGGTTCCACTCCGGCTTTCTGGACCGGGTCGCGGCCATTGCCCGCGAAGAGCGCGCGCCCCTGGCCGGGGTGGTGCTCCGGCTCTGCGAGCAAACCCGGAGCGGCGCGCCCGAGGAACTCGTGCGCGAAATCGCCCGCGCCCTGCACCGCGAACGGCTGGCAGCCCCGGAAACGGAAGCGAAGGAAACAGCCGCGACAAAGCGCCCCGCACCCGCACCGGACGCACCCCGCACCCCGCAGGACGAACTGGACGACGTGCTCCGGCGCGTCACGGTCCAGGCCCGCAAGCTCGGCCTGCACTCGTTGCTGAACGTGGTGGCGGACCCGCTCCTGACGGAAGGCCGCCGCGTGTCCCATGTGGTCCACGTCTTTCCGGACGCCGTGTTCGGCTCCGTGGAGGTGGGCGACGCGGACGCGGCCCGCGAGCTGCTGCGCGCCACCGCGGGCAAGGTGGACTTCCACCTCCTGGACGCCTCGCCCCTGCCCGGAGGCGCGCCCCTGACCGATCTGGCCCGCGAGGCGCTCAGCCCCTTCGAGATTCTGGAATACGACGACGCCGAGGTGCTGCTGCGCGCGGTGACAGGCCAGCTCCAGGGCATCCTCTGCGGCCTGCACGGCAAGCGCGTCCTGCTCTTCGGCGGCCCTCCGGCGGGGGCTTCCCTGGCGGAAAAGCTGGCGCAGCGGCTGGAGCGGCTTCATGCCCGCGTGACCCGCATCGCCCCGCCGGAGCCGGGCCGCGCCCCGGACGGCGACATGCTGGAACGCTTTGCCGGAGCCGCGGCGCAGTGCGACGTGCTCGCGGTCTGCTCGCCCGGATTCGCGCCCCTGGCCGAGGCCTTTCTCGCCGCCTCGGAGCGGGCCGTGGTCTTCGAGGCCCGCATCGGCTCCCTGGGCCCGGAGAACATCCGCGCGCTGCGCGGGCAGGGCTTCACGGTCTACCGCCCGGACATGCGCTCGGTCATGGCCTCGGAGCTGCGCATGCTCCTGGCCTACCGGCTGCACCACCACCAGGGCTTTCCCGAACGGGAGATCGGCGGCGTGCGCCTCGTCTCCCACGGGCTCATCGGCCGTCCCGGCGACGTGGTCGTGGACGACGTGCTGCGCCCCACGCACATCATCGGCGTGTCCGACGGCGCGGGCCTGACCCGCCCGGCCAAGCCCGACGACGAACGGCTCCGCCGTCTGGAGGATCTTTTGCAGGAAGGAAGAGACGATGTCTCGTGACGCGGTTCTCGTGCTCGGCGCGTCCCGCTATTACGCGGGCTCCATCCGGCAGATCGCCGAGATGGGCCTGCGCGTGGTGGTCACGGACGGCAATCCGAACGCCTATGCGGCGGACGCGGGCCACGCGTTCCACGCGGTGGACATCACCGACGCGCAGGCCACCCTGCGTCTGGCCGAGCAGGAGGGCGTGCGCGCCGTGGTCGCGCTGAACGACTACGGCGTGCCCACGGCGGCTGCCGTGGCCGAGGCCCTTGGGCTGCGGGGCATCGGGCCGGAGGCCGCGCGCCGGGCCACGGACAAGCTCTTGATGCGCCGGGCCTGGGAAAAGGCAGGCGCGCCCCAGCCCCGCTTCGTGCTCGTGCCCGGCGACGGTCCCATTCCGGACGATCTCGCGGAACGGCTCGGTTCCGGCCCGCTGATCGTCAAGCCTGCGGAAAGCCGGGGCGGGGCCAGCCGGGGCGTCCTGGCCGTGGACCGGCCCGAAGACCTGCCCGCGGCCGTGGAATACGCGCGCGGCTTCTACGCGGACAGACGCGTGCTCGTGGAGCGGCGGGCAGAAGGCACGGAGCACAGCATGGAGCTGATCGGCAGCAACGGGGAGGCCCGCGTGCTCTGCATCGGCGACAAGCGCAAGACCCCGCTGCCGCACCGGGTGGACACGGACGTGATCTACCCCACGGCCCTCACGGGGGAGCTGCGCCGGGCCGCCGAGCAGGCCGCGATCCAGGGGGCGCTCTCCCTGGGCCTGCGGACCTTCGCGGCCCACGTGGAACTCTGCATGACCGAGGACGGCCCCCGGCTCTTCGAGCTGGGCGCTCGCTTCGGCGGAGGACACACCGCCAGCCACATCCTGCCCCAGGTCACGGGCCGGAAATATCTCCAGGACCACGTGCGCCTGCTCCTGGAGGACGGGCCTCTGCCGCCCCTGCCCAGGGAGGAGCGCGGCTGCGTCTATCGTTTCCTGACCCCGCCGCCGGGCCGGCTCGCCGCGGTGCGCGGCCTGGAGCGCGTCCTGGACGCGCCCGGAGTGCTCGACGCGGGACTGTTTCTGAAAGCGGGCGACGCCGTGCCCCTGGTGCGCACCGGGCCGGACCGCGCCGGCTTCATCGTCACGGCAGGCAAAGACCGGAACGAGGCCCTGGAACGCGCGGACCGCGCCCAGGAGCTGCTCGATTTCCAATACACGGAGGAGTAGCGGATGCGTAAGGACGATTTCGTCGAAAAGGAACTCATGACCCAGCGGAACCGGCTCCGCTACATCGAATCCACCCTCACGGGCCGGACCTCTCCCGACTTCGTGCCCCGCCGGGTCTTCATCGAGGTCACCAACCACTGCAACTACCGCTGCGTGCACTGCCCCTCGCACACGGTCATGACCCGCCCGCGCGGCTTCATGGACTTCGATCTCTACGCCTCGATCATCGACGAGCTGGCCCCGCACTGGGCCGAGCTGACAGTGAACCTCTACAAGACCGGGGAGCCGACCCTGCACCCGCGCATCTACGACATGCTCGACTACGCCAATGAAAAGGGCCTGTTCGTGCAGATGAACTCCAACTTCGGCGCGGTGAAGAAGAAGGATCTGCCCCGCATGGGCAACGACTTCTACCTCGGCGTCTCCATCGACGCGGCCACGGCCGAGACCTACAAGGCCATCAAGAACGGCCGGGACTTCTGGGCCATGCTCGACGTGTTCCTGGACTACCTGGAAGCCTGGGGCGAGGGCGCGGACCACGGCGCCTACGCCTGCGACGCCATCTTCCTGCGCCAGGAGCGCAACTGGGACGAGGCCGAACTCTTCGAGGAGATGTTCTCCCGGCTGCCCGTGGGCCACGTGGCCGTGTATCCCATGCACAACTTCACCGGCGACCTCAAGGGCGACGACGGCGCGAGCATCCGCACCTCCGAGATTCCCTTTCCGCAGTGGCCCGCCTGCAACGTGCCCTGGGACGTCTCCGGGGTGAACTGGAACGGCGACGTGGTCGCCTGCATTTACGACGTGGACGGCCGCTACCTGCTCGGCAACGTGCGCGAAACGCCGCTGCTGGAGATCTGGCGCGGCGAGGAGATGGAACGCTTCCGCCGGAACATGCGCGCCCGCGACTTCGACGCCATTTCCGGCAACAATCTGCACTGCAAGGACTGCTCGATCATCTGGGACAAGGACTACCACCTGCCCAAGGACTACCATTCCGAGGTGGCCCGCATGGAGCAGTACCTCGGCGCGGCGGTCAAGCGCGTGGCCCTGGCCCGCGAGCGGCACGAGGAGATCATGGAGCGCTGGCGGTATCTCAAGGCGCATCGCCAGGACTGGCTCGACGAGCTGCGCGAGCGGGGCGAGGCCCTGACCCGCGCCCGCGAGGCCGCCAAGGCGGAGGAGTGAGCATGTCCGGCCGCGACTCCAAGACCTCCGGCTGCGTCTGCCCCACGGACTGCGCCACGCTCTTCGCCCCGGACCGCGTTCCCCCGGCCTGCCCCGCCCGCCGGGAGGGCGAGGTCATGGCGCGCGCCCGCGAGGAGTATCGCCGCGAGGCAAGCGTGGCCCGCACCAACTGGGAGGCCTTTGCCCGGCTCGTGGGCCACGGCGGCGCGGGCCGCTCCCGGCTGGAGCACGTCATGGAATTCAGCCGCTCCATGGGCTGGAAGCGCATCGGCATGGCCGGGTGCGCGCGCTACCTGCCGCTGATGCACGCGGCCGAGCGCGTCCTGGCGGAGTTCGGATTCGCCTCGGCCTGCTTTTCCTGCAAGGTGGGCGGCAACAAGTTCCCGGACATCGACATTGAAAAGGACTCGGATTGGACGCTCTGCAATCCGCTGGGCCAGGCCCTGCTGCTCAACGAATGGGGAGCGGACCTGAACGTGGCCTTCGGCCTCTGCATGGGCCACGACCTGATCTTCCAGCACTACAGCGACGCGCCCGTGACCACGCTCGTGGTCAAGGAAAAGATTTCGGACGACGACCCCACGGCCACGCTGCGGCGCATGGATGCGGGCGAATACGCCTGCGCGCCCTTCCTCGTTGACGAGGAGGATGCCCCGGCCGGGGCCGAAACCACCGGGAGGAGATCATGAGCACCCCCGAAACCCGCACTTTCCCGCACGACGTGGCCGACTTCCCGAGCTATCTCGGCGTGGCCGTTTCCTACGCCTGCAACTACCGCTGCCTGGGCTGCATCCACGGCAACAAGGAGGAGATGCGCGACTTCCTCAAGTCCCGCCAGACCTTCATGCCCTCGGACCGCTTCCGGGCCATCGTGGACGAGGTGGCGCGGCGGCACCCGCCCATGAACCTGACCTCTCCGGGCGAAACCCTGATGCACCCGGAAATATACGACCTCATCGCCTACGCCGCGGAGCGCGGCATCGCCGTGGAGTTCGACACCAACGGCTCCCTGGTCGATCCGGAACGGCTCGCCGCCTGCGGCGCGCGCAACGTGACCTTCTCCATCGACGGCCTGACCCAGGAGGCCTACGAGGCCTACCGCCGGGGCGGCGACCTGGAACTGGTGCTGGGCAAGGTCTCGGACCTCGCGCAGCGGGTGGCGCGCCGGGGCTCCGGCCCGAAGATCTTCATCAAGTACCTGGTCAACGCCTATACCGAGAACACCCTGGAACAGGCCGCAGAATACTTCAGGGCCATGCCCGGCGTCACCTTCATGGTGGACTTCTTCCACCCCCCGGCGGAAAGCTTCCTGGCCAAGTGCGCCAACCCCATGGCCGTGTCCCTGGCGCGCTGGGAGCAGTGGCGGCCCCGCAGGCTGCCCGACTACGACCTCTTCCTGCCGGACGAACAGCGCGGCTACGCCGTGCACAAGGCCGCGCTGCTGCCCTTCCGGGGCGACTGCTACAGCCCGTTCAAGAACATGTACATCAACACGGACGGCGAGGCCTACGCCTGCTGCTCTCTGGCCCTGGTCCCGGACCCCGCCACGCGCGACCTCTCCCGGCAATACGGCTACGGCAACGTCTTTGAGCTGGGGGTGCTGGGCGCGTTCTTCGGGGAGCGGGCCAAGGCCTTCCGCGCGGCCTTCCGGGAAAGCGGCGGGCGCGTGGGGCCGTGCCTCAACTGCTGGTCCAACCGGGTCGCGGCCCAGCAGGAAGCCTTGGCCGTCAAGGGCCAGGGGCGCTTCCCGACCCTTCTGGACTGGCCGGACAGCGAACAGCCGGACAACGAACGGCCGGACAAGGACGCCGCATGCACGTCTGCCTGACCCTGGACAGCGACTGGGCGCATCCCGAAGTCGCGGACCACGCCCTGGGGCTCGTCCGGAACGCGGGCGTGCCCTGCACCTACTTCGCCACGGCGGACCAGGAGGTGCGCGCGGAGGCCGATTGCGAAGTGGCGCTGCATCCCAACTTCGCGGACCGCGACCCCGATGCGGAGCTGGAGGAGCTGCGCGCCCGCTTTCCCGAAGCCGTGGGCCTGCGGCCGCACCGCCTGGACATGCCGCCCGCGCGCTGCGCCGAGGCCGTGCGCCGGGCCGGGCTGCGCTGGGTTTCCAGCCGCCACGACCCGGACGCGCGGGGCTTTGCGCGCTGGAACGGCGAGCTGCCGGACGCGGCCATCCACTGGGGCGACAATCTGCTCTTCCTTCGCGGAGAGCGGCCCGACCTGGACGGCTTCGACCCGGACGCGCCCGGCCTGCTGGTCTACAATTTCCACCCGGTCCACATCTACCTGAACACGGCCTCGGCCGGGCAGTACGAACGCGCCCGGCCCGGCTACCGCGACCCGGCCCACCTGCGGGTCTGCCGCAACGAGAGCGAATACGGCGTGCGCGACGCGCTGCTGGACCTGCTCTCCCTGTGCGGGCGGTTCCGGTTCACGACCCTTTCCGACGCCGCCAAGGAGCTTGCGCCATGACCACCACGAATACATCCCTGCCCGATCTCGCCGCCCTGGGAGGCGCGCTGCTGCGCTCGTTCGACGGCGAACTGGACGAAAACGACCGCAGCTTCATCGAGCGGGTCTACAGCGGCGGCGCCGAAGTCTATGCGGACCGGCTGCGCGCCGTGGGCCTGGACCGCTGCGAGCGAGTCCTCGACGCGGGCTGCGGATTCGGCCAGTGGTCGCTCTGCCTGGCCGCGCTCGGACCGGAGGTGGTGGGGGTGGACGTCTCCGCGTTGCGGGTCCGGGTGGCCAATGCGGCCCTCGCCCTTGCCGGAAAAGCGGGCAACGCAATCCGGGGAAACGCGGTTCAGGGCGGCCTGGACGCCCTGCCCGCAGCGAACGGCAGCGTGGACGGGGCGTTCTGCTACGGCACGCTTTTCTGCACCCCCTGGAAGGCCTCCCTGACCGAGTTCGCGCGGGTGCTCCGCCCCGGCGGCAGGCTCTACTTCACGGCCAACGGCCTGGGCTACGTGCTGAACATGTGGACGAGCCGCCCGCACCGCAACGCGGACTTCGACCCGCGCGAGGCCGCGGCGAACACTTTTCGCAACACATTGGAATATGAGAAGAACGGCACGCCGCCCCAGGGAGGCCAGATCCTCATCGACCCGGACGATGCCCGCGCCGAGCTGGACCGCCTCGGCCTGGACGTGGTCGCGCTCGCGCCCGAAGGCAACATCAATATCCGGCCCGGCGAGCTGTCGCCCCGGCCGTTCTTCCAAGCCGAATACCATGGCCTGCCCGGATGCTACGAGGTGCTGGCCGAAAAGAGGAGCGTCTGATGTCCTACATGAATCTCGGCGGACTGGCCTACAGGCTGCGCACGACGCGCTCGGTGAAGAGCTTCGCCAAGCATTTCCTGCTCCCGACCATGGCCGGGCAGAAGATCTTTCTCCACAACGAGCGCCTGCCCCGCGTGATCAACCTTTCCTTCAACGAGAAGACCTGCTTCTACAAGTGCCGCATGTGCCTCTACTCCGAGCGGGACGTGCGCGACCACTACCGCGAGCAGTCCGAGATGCGCTTCGAAACCCTGCGCCGGATCGTGGACTCCATTCCCGACGACCCGTTCCACAGCTTCGACATCTCCGCGGTGGGCGAAACCCTCGAATTCGGCAAGCTGGCGGAATTCGTGGCCTACATGAAGCGCAAGCGCCCGCTGGTGAACACCATCGTCTCCACCAACGGCGTGCTTCTGGACGAAAAGACCTTCCTGGCCCTGGCCCACGCGGGCCTGGACAACCTCCAGGTCAGCTTCTTCGCGGAAAACGCCGAGGACCACGAATTCATCACCGGCACCAAGACCTTCGAGCGCGTGGCCGAGAACCTGGAACGGGCCTGCCGCCTGAAGCGCCAGCTCGGCCTGCCGAAGCCCTTCATCCAGACCTTCGTGCTGGAATCCCGGGAGACGGCCCCCACCACGCAGCGCTTCGTGGACCGCTGGAGCCCGCTGGTGGACAAGGCCTTTGTCCGTCCGCTCCTGAAGCGCTCCATGGACATCCAGGGCATGACCCCGACCTACGAGTTCGAGCCCGAAGGCCCGCGCCGCCCCTGCATGCAGCCCTGGTACTCCACGGCGTTGAATTCCAAGGGCGAGGTGCTGCCCTGCTACGGCTTCCACTGGCACGAGACCACCTGGCAGACCAATTTCGGGAACATCAACGACGCGAGCCTGACGGAAATCTGGCGGACGGATGCCTTCCGCGCCTTCCGCGAAAAGCACCTGCGCCTGGATCTCGACGACCTGCCCGTGTGCCGCAAGTGCAGCAGCTGGAACGACTACACCGACATCTGGGCGCGCAACCCCGACGGCAGCTGGCGGCCCGCGCCGCTGCGGCCCGTCGATTTCCTGCGGCGCGCGCCCGGACAGCGGGGAGGCTGACGCCCATGCGCGTGGCCTGTCTCGGCAACATGAACAACAACATGTTCTGCCTGGTGCGCTATCTGCGCGACCGGGGCCTGGACGCGCACCTGCTGCTGCTCTCCCACGAGCACGAGCGCTACCTGCCCGAGGCCGACACCTACGGCCACGGCCACCGCGCCTGGGTGCGCCGCCTGGACTGGGGCTCGGAGCCGGACTTCGCCAGGACCGACCCCGAACGGATCCGGCGCGACCTGGAGGGATTCGAGGCCTTCATCGGCTGCAACTACGCCCCGGCCTTCCTGCACAAGGCGGGACTGGGGCTGGACGTGTTCTGCCCGCACGGCAGCGACTACTACGAAGTGCCCTTCTACACGGACGAGCGCGGCGAGCCCACGCCCCTGGCCCTGGCCCAGCGCGCGGCCATCCGCGAGGCCGCGTTCTACATGGCCCCGTACACCAATCCGGACCGGGAGCGCTTCTGGGACGGCATCGGCCCCACGGGCCAACGCTCGCCGCATCCCATCCCCCTGCTCTACCTGCCCGAATACACGCCGGAGCGCATGGACCGCTATTGCAAGCCGGGCCAGGACGCGGACGCCCTGCGCGAATTGAAGCGCAGGCGCGGGCTGCTCGTGATCCAGCACATCCGGCAGTGCTGGGCCGACCCGGCCCTGGTCAACGACCACAAGGGCAACGATGTGCTGCTGCGCGGCGTGGCCCGGTATGTGCATGATTCCGGGGGGGACGCCGGGCTGGCGATCTTCGACTACGGGCCGGACGCGGACGCGACACGGACCCTGGTCCGCGAGCTGGGCCTGGACGACCGCACCCTCTGGCTCGCGCCCCGGACGCGCAAGGAGATCATGCCCCTGCTGGCCCTTGCGGACGCGGCCGCCCTGGAATTCCGCTACAGCTGGATCGCCGGGGGGGGCATCTTCGAGGCCTTGGCCATGGGGCGGCCCGTGCTGGCGCGGCGGGACGACGAAATGTACGCGGGGCGAACGCTCTTTCCCATGCTGCGGGCCAGGAACGAGGAGCAGATCGCCGAAGCCCTGGCCCGCTGCGCCGCCTCTCCGGAAGAAGTGGCCGGCCTGGGCGCGCAGGGCCGGGTCTGGCTGGAGCAGGAGGTCATCAACCCCGCCGTGGACGCGGTCTGCGGCATGCTGCGGAGTCTGGAGCGCGGGCGGAACGCGCGCAAGAGCGCCTGATCGCGGAAAGCGAGGAAGAGAACGGCATGTGCGGCATCTGTGGAATATTCGGCCCCCGGGGCAAGGCTCTGGAACCGGCCCTGCTGGAGGCCATGACCGGAGAGCTGGCGCATCGCGGCCCGGACGGATCCGGCCTGTATCTGACTCCCGGCCTGGGCCTGGGCCATCGCCGCCTGGCCATCCTGGACCTGGACGAGCGCGCGGCCCAGCCCATGCGCGCGGCGGAGCGGGGACTGGCCCTGGTCTACAACGGGGAAATCTACAACTATCGCGAGCTGCGCGCCGAGCTGGAGGCGCTGGGGCACGGCTTCCGCACCACCTCGGACACGGAAGTGGTCCTGGAGTCCTACGCGGCCTGGGGACCGGCCTGCGTGGAACGCTTCAACGGCATGTTCGCCCTGGCCCTCTGGGACGCGCGGGCGAACACGCTCTTCCTGGCCCGCGACCGCTACGGCATCAAGCCGCTCTACTACGCGCGGGCGCGGCAGGGGCTGGCCTTCGCCTCGGAAGTCAAGGCCCTGCTCAAGGTTCCCGGCGTGGAGCGCTCCCTGGACCTGGAAGCGGTCTACGAATATTTCACCTTCCAGAACCTCTTCACGGACCGGACCTTCCACCGGGGCGTGACCGCCTTTCCCGCCGGATGCCGGGCACTGGCGCATCTGGACGCGCCCGGCGAGCTCCGCCTGGAGCGGTACTGGGACTTCGACTTCCAGGAGCCGGAAAAGCCCCTGGCCGAGGCCGAATACGAGGAGGAGTTCGAGCGGCTCTTCCGCCAGGCCGTCCAGCGGCAGCTCGTCAGCGACGTGGAGGTCAGCGCCTTTCTCAGCGGCGGCATCGACTCCGGCGCCATCACGGCCATCGCCGCGGGCAGCCAGCCCTACATCAAGAGCTTCACCTGCGGCTTCGACCTCAGCTCCGCGTCCGGCATGGAGCTGAATTTCGACGAGCGCGCCAAGGCCGAGGCCCTTTCGTCCCTCTTCCGCACGGAGCACTACGAGATGGTGCTCAAGGCCGGAGACATGGAGCGCTGCCTGCCCGATCTGGTGCGGCACATCGAGGAGCCGCGCGTGGGCCAGAGCTATCCCAACTACTACGCCTGCAAGCTGGCCGGGAGCTTCTGCAAGGTGACGCTGGCGGGCACGGGCGGGGACGAGCTGTTCGGCGGGTATCCCTGGCGCTATTTCAAGGCCCCGGAAAGCGCGAATCTCGAAGAGTACGTGGACCGCTACTACCTCTACTGGCAGCGACTGGTGCCGAACACGGCGCTGCGCCGGATCTTCGCGCCCGTGCGCGGCGAGGTGGCCGGGGTCTGGACGCGGGACATCCTCCGCGACGTGTTCAAGAACCGGGAGATGCGCTTCGATTCGCCCGCGCAGCGCGTCAACCACTCCCTCTACCTCGAAGCCAAGACCTTTCTCCGGGGGCTGCTGACCGTGGAGGACAAGCTCTCCATGGCCCACGGCCTGGAAGTGCGCATTCCCTTCCTGGACAACGATCTCGTGGACTTCGCCATGCGCGTGCCCGTGCGGCTCAAGCTCGGCGACGAGGCCCTGGCCGACGCGTGCGCGCCGCCGCGCATCGACGAGAACCTGCTCGGCAAGCACATCACGTATAATCGGCGCCACCGCAACGGCAAGCTGCTGCTGCGCAACGTGCTCGGCAGATTCGTGCCGGAAAACATCTCCAACGGGGCCAAGCAGGGCTTTTCCGGACCGGACGCCTCCTGGTTCAAGGGCGAAAGCATCGACTACGTTCGCTCCGTGCTCTACGATGACCGGGCGAGCATCTACGGACTGATGGATCCCGCTGCGGTGCGCGGGCTGGTGGACGATCATCTCGAAGGCCGGGAAAACCGGCGGCTGTTCATCTGGTCGCTGCTCTATTTCGAACTCTGGCTGAAAACCTTCCTGTGAGTTGAGCATGTGCGGCATCGCCGGAATACTCCGCTTCGGCGGACCCACGCCCCCGGAAGGGGCCATGCGCGAGGAAATCCTGGCCATGACCGCCCGGCTGGCCCACCGAGGCCCGGACGGACGGGGCGCGTTCGCGCGCGGCGGCGTCGCCCTGGGCCACGCCCGGCTGGCCATCATCGACCTTTCCGAGAGCGGGGCGCAGCCCATGCGCACCACGGACGACCGGCTGGCCGTGACCTTCAACGGCGAAATCTACAACCACCGCGAGCTGCGCGCCGAGCTGGAAGCCGAGGGCTTCGCCTTCCGCTCCGGCTCGGACACCGAGGTCATCCTCCACGCCTGGGACCGCTGGGGCGAGGACTGCGTGGACCACTTCCAGGGCATGTTCGCCTTCGCCCTCTGCGACTTCCGGCTGGAGCGCCTCTTTCTGGCCCGCGACCATGCCGGGATCAAGCCGCTCTTCTACCGCCGGGGGCCGGGCTTCTTCGCCTTTGCTTCCGAGCTTTCCGCCCTGCGCGCGGTGAACGCGCCGCCGCCGCGCGGCTCCCTGCAGAACGTGGACTATTTTCTGCGCTTTCAGTACGTGCCCGCGCCACGGACCATTTTTTCGGACGTGTTCCAGCTCCGGCCCGCGCACTGCCTGCGGGTGGGCCTGGACGGCCGGGAGCAGGAGCCGCGCCGCTGGTGGCGGGTGCGCTTCGCGCCGGAGCCGCCGCGCCGCGCCGCCGAGGTCCGCGAGGAGGTCCGCGCGGCCTTGACCCGCGCCGTTTCCCGCTCCCTGGTGGCGGACGTGCCCGTGGGCATCTTTCTTTCCGGCGGGCTGGATTCCAGCGTGGTGGCCATGGAAGCGGCGCGGCTGGCCGATCTCCCGCCCACGGCGTTCTCCATCGGCTTCGGCGACCGCGCGAAGGACGAGCTGCCCTGGGCCGAGCAGGCCGCCCGCACCCTGAGCCTGGAGCTGCGCAGCGAGGTCGTGGAGCACGCCTCCCTGGACATCCTCCCGGAGCTGCTCGACCATTACGGCGAGCCTTTCGGCGACGCCTCGGCCATTCCGTCCTGGTACGTGGCCCGGCTGGCCCGGCGCGAAGGCATCAAGACCGTGCTTTCCGGCGACGGCGGGGACGAGCTTTTCGGCGGGTACGAGCGCTTCCTGGCCTGGGCGCGCGGGGGCAAGTGGGCCGCTGCCCGGCGCAGCGAGCTTTGGCGCGACATCCGCTTCGGCAGGATGAAGACCCTGCGCGACTGGATCGACGGCTTCGGATTCGGCCCGGAAGCCTGGACCCGCTTCGTCTGCTTCGCGTTCTGGCCGCAGCGCGCGCGGCTCTGGCGGCCGGAGCTGCGCCACCTGGCGGACACGCCCAGCGGACCGTTCCTGCTCTCCTGGGTCCACGCGCGCAAGAGCGGCAAGGGCCGGAGCATGGCCCTGCCCCAGTCCATGGACTACGAGAACTACCTGCCCGGAGCCGTGCTGGCCAAGGTGGACCGCGCGAGCATGGCCCACGGCCTGGAGGTCCGCCCCGCCCTGCTCGACCGCGAGCTGACCGAGGCCGCGGCCCGGCTGCCGGAAATCTGCAAGCACGACCGGGGCCGCAGCGGCAAGCTCGTGCTCAAGGAAATCCTGCGCGAGCGCTTCGACAGCGCCTTTGTGGACCGGCCCAAGCAGGGATTCGGCATTCCGCGCGGCAAGTGGCTCTCGCCGGGCGCGCGCGGCTGGGAGATGCTTGGCGACCTGCTGCTCGCGGGCCGCTCCCCCCTGCACGACTGGTTCGAACCCGGCGAAATCGAGCGGCACATCCGCATGCACGAGCGCGGCCTGGACAACTCCCAGCACACCTGGCTGCTGCTGGTCCTGGCTCTCTGGGCCGACCGCAATCCCGACATTTCCTTCACCGAAACCCCAGGCAGCCCCCCGGAAGGAGGCGGCGCATGACCCACGCCCCCATCGCCCTGTTTTGCTACAATCGGCCCGAACACCTCGCCCGGACCCTGGACGCCCTGGAAGCGAATCCGGAATTCGCGCGCAGCAAGGTCTACGCCTTTTGCGAAGGCCCGAAGGACGAGGCGGAACAGCCCCAGGTGGACGCGGTGCGCGCCCTGCTGCGCCGCCGCGCCGGAAAAATGGACCTGGAGCTGGTGGAGCGCGGGGAAAACCTCGGCCTGCGCGCCAGCATCGTGGACGGCGTGACCCGCGTCTGTCGGGAGCATGGCCGGGCCATCGTGGTGGAGGACGACATCGTGGCCAGCCCGGTCTTCCTGAACTCCATGAACGCGGCCCTGAACCGCTACGAAGACACGCCGGAGGTCATGCACGTTTCCGGCTATTTCCTGCCCGTGGACCCGGCCGGACTGCCCGAAAGCTTTTTTTACCGCCCGACGAGCTGCTGGGGCTGGGCCACCTGGCGCGAGAGCTGGCAGCACCTTGACCTGGACGCCGCAGGATTGCTCGCCCGGCTGCAAGGCGAGGCCGGAGAACGCTTCGATCTGGACGGAGCCTACGACTTCCGCGCGCATCTGCGCCTGAACCTCGAAGGCCGCATGTTCACCTGGGCCATCTTCTGGTACGCTTCGGTCTTTCTGCGCGGAGGCTTCTGCCTGCATCCCCGGATTTCCCTGACGCGCAACATCGGCCATGACGGCGGGGGCAGCAACTGCCGCCCGACCACGAGCTTTCTCGGCGAGATGGGCGGCGCTCCCGTAAGCGCCTTCCCGGACGTCCTGCAAGAGGAGCCGCTCGCACTGGCGCGGGCGCGGGAATTCTACCTCAACAACAAGGGCCGCGTATGACCGCCTGTCCGCTGTGCAGCGCTCCGGGGGCGGCCCCGCTCGAACACGTCCGATCCGAAGACATCGCCGCGCTCTACGAGCGCTTTTTCCGCATGGACGCGGCCCGGCTGCTGCCCGCCCAAGGCCTGGACTACCGCGAGTGCCCGACCTGCGGCCTGGGCTGGTTCTCCCCGGCCGCGCCCGGCGACGGCGACTTCTACGCGGACCTGCAACGCTTCGACTGGTACTACGACCCGCAGCGGCCCGATTTCGACGCGGGCGCGGCCTATGTCCGCCCCGGCGACCGCGTGCTCGACGCGGGCTGCGGCCGGGGAGCCTTTGCATCCCGCCTGGAAGAACAGATGGCCGCCCGCATGGTGGAAAGGCACGGCGCCCAGAGCGCTGCCGTGGCCTACGAGGGACTGGAAACCAGCGAAAACGCGGTCTGCATGGCCTGCGCGTCCGGGCTGAACGTGCACTGCGCCGACATCGCGGAATTCGCGGAGCAGCGCGCCGGGGAATACGACGCGGTCTGCGTTTTCCAGGCTCTGGAGCATGTTCCCGCGCCCGGAGCGTTTCTGGACGCGGCGCGGCAACTGCTCGCTCCCGGAGGCAGGCTGATCGTGTCCGTTCCCTCCCAGAGCGCGTTCGTGGGCCGGTCCTGCAACGCGGTGCTGAACCTGCCGCCGCACCACCTGAGCCGCTGGCCCGACCGGACCCTGAAATATCTCGCGCAGCGGCTCGGATTGAACCTGCTGCGCCTCGAGCACCTGCCCCTGGAGCCGGTGCACCATGAATGGTACGCCATGACGCGCATTCTCGAAAAGCTGCGCAGCAGCGGCGCGCCGAGGCTGGTGGACGGCTCCCTGGCGTTCTGGCGGCGCTATCGGCTGGCGCGCTTCCTGGCCCGGCGCGGCGCGGCCGCACCCGACCCGCACCATCCGCCGGACGGCCACACCGTGCTCGTGGTCCTGGAAAACGACAACACCGCAGCCAGGGAGGAACAATGACCGCCGCTGTTTCGGAAAACATGCTCCCCAGCCTGAACCTGGACTACGACCTCTGCCTCCAGCGCCTGCGCAGCAAGCGGGAATGGCTGCGCTCCCCGGAAGCGCAGGCCGCGTTTGCCGGGCTTGCCGAACGCCTGAAGGAGTTCGGCCAAAGGCCGCGCATCGCCCTCTACGGCTCCTCCTGGTCCGGATACATGGCCGCAAACCTGCTGGAGCAGGCAAACGCGGGCGCCGTGGAACTCGTGTTCGAGTCCAGCGACCCCCTGCCCGAACTGGCCCACCTGCCGCACCGGAACCTGCTGCATGGGGATGCACGCGACTCGGCGGACTGCGTCCTGCTGGCCACGGCTCCGCGCCACTACCCCTTCATCGAACCCCTGGTCCGGGCCAAGGTGGACGCGCCCCTGGTGGTGGGCATGTACGCGCCGCAGAAGCCGGAAATCCCCCTGCCCGAACCCGACTCCTCCCTGGGCGTCCGCACCCGGGTGGGCACGGCCGGAGTGGAAGCGCGCCTGCCCCTGCACCGCTCGAACCTGGCCCTGGTGCTCATCGACCTCTGGGATCTGGGCAGGCCCTCGTCCCCGTACGACGACTGCATCCCGGAACTGCTCGCCCTGGCCCGACGACACGACCTGACCGTGATCCATGCGCCGAGCTACAAGCTCAAGCCGGGAGGCGGGTTCGTGACCAAGTCCCTGGAAACGCCCGTTGCCGCGTCCCAAGAGTGGCCCCCCCTGGAATTCCGCAACCGCCAGGGCCGATTCGGACACTGCGACCACACGGCCCGGAGACTCAAGGCCGGCGACCCCCGGCCCCTGGGTCTGCTCGACTGCGCCATGCCCGTGGACCGGCCCAACGAATACGTGGAGTCCTCCTTGGAAGGCGTGCTCGAAATCCTCGAACGCCGGCGGATCCTCTATCCGCTCTACGCCGGGGGCGGCACGCTGCAATGCCTGGTGTTCAAGCCCGCAGGCTATTTGAACCTCGCGCGGCACGGCTACCAGCCCATCCTGGTGCGCGACGCCACTGCCGACAACCTCCAGGAAGTGGACGGCGCGCTCGTGGACATGCAGGCCGCCGGAGTGGCCTGTTTCGAAAATCTCTGCGGCCTCTCCACGACCATCACCGACCTGCGCGACGCCCTGGACGCTCCGAGCGCGGGCAGGGAGCGGAGCTAGGCCATGTGCGGCATCTTCGGCGTTGTGGGACGGCTCGACGCGGACACGGCCGGGCGCTGCCTGGACCGCCTCGCGCATCGCGGCCCGGACGGCCGGGGCCTGGAAATCCTCGACGGCTGCGTGCTCGGCCATCGCCGCCTCGCCATCCTGGACGCCTCCGAGGCCGGAAAGCAGCCCATGACCTCGGCCTGCGGGCGCTGGACCCTGAGCTTCAACGGCGAAATCTACAATTTTCTCGAACTGCGCGCGGACCTGGAAGCGCGGGGCCGGACCTTTCATTCCGGCAGCGACACCGAGGTGCTTCTGGAAGCGCTGGTCCTCTGGGGACCGGACTGCCTTTCGCGCTGCAACGGCATGTGGGCGCTGGCCCTCTGGGACAGGCGCGAACATAGGCTGCTGCTGGCGCGCGACCGTTTCGGCAAGAAGCCGCTCTTCTGGGCCGAGACGCGCCACGGCCTGGCCTTTGCCTCGGAAATGAAGGCGCTCTTCCCCCTGCTGGACAGGCTGGAGGCGAATCCGGAGCTGGCCGGGTCGAGCCGCCGGATCATGAGCTACGAGGGCACGCCGGACTGCCTCGTGCGCGGGATCAACCGCTTTCCGGCCGGGCACCTAGCCTGGACGCGCGGCGAGGCCCCCCGGCCCGTGCGCTGGTGGAACACCCTGGACCACCTGGAAACCCCGCCCGCCCGCTTCGAGGAGCAGGCGGAACGTTTCCGCGAACTGTTCCTGGACGCCTGCCGCCTGCGCCTGCGCAGCGACGTGCCCCTGGGCACCTCCCTTTCCGGCGGGCTGGACTCCGGAGCCGTTGTCTGCGCCCTGGCCCACCTGGAACGGCAGGGCGGCCGCGCCCCGCGCCAGGGCCGCGACTGGCGCAACGCCTTTTGCGCGGCGTTTCCGGGCACGCCCCTGGACGAGTCCGCCCCGGCCACGCTCGCGGCGCGCCACGCCGGGCTGGACGCGCATCTGGTGGAAACCGACCCGGCCTCGGTTCCGGACACGCTCTACCGCGACCTCTGGCTGCTGGAAGAGCAGCACCTGACCCTGCCCTCGCCGTTCATGCGCGTCTACGCGGCGCAGCGGCGCAGCGGCGTGCGCGTGAGCCTGGACGGGCACGGCGCGGACGAGATGTTCGCGGGCTACGGCTTTGATTACCTGCACGCCATGCACGACGCCCCGCCCTGGCGCTGGCCGGACGTGGCCGCCGCCTACCGGGCCGGACTGCCGCGCGGACCGCAATTTCCCCGGCCCTCGACCCTGCGGCTCGTGCGCGACCACCTGAAAAACCGGCTGCGCCGCGAGCCAGCGCCCATGTTCGGCGGACCGGACGCGGACCACCCGGCCTGGCAGGGCATGGGCCGCCTGAACCGGCTGCTCCACCACGGCTTCCACCGCACCATCCTGCCCACGCTGCTGCGCAACTACGACCGCTATTCCATGGCCTGCGGCGTGGAGGTGCGCATGCCCTTCATGGACCACCGCATCGTGACCTTCGCCTTTTCCCTGCCCTGGACCTCCAAGCTGCGCGGCGGGTTCAGCAAGGCCGTTGTCCGCGCGGGCATGGCCCCGCTCATGCCACGCGAAATCGCCTGGGCCAGGACCAAGATCGGGTTCAACGCCCCGGCCCTGGAATGGATGCGCGGGCCGCTGCGCCCGTTCTTCGAGGACGCCCTGCATTCGCGGGCCTTCCGCGAGTCCGGACTGGCGGACCAGCCCCTGGCGGCCGGGCGCTTTCAGGCCCTGGTCGATGCCGAGCGGCCCACCTTCGACCAGGCCCAGGCCTGCTGGACCGCATTTTTGCCATTTTTCTGGGAGGAGGCCGTGCTGCGCGGCAAGGGCGAGCCCAAGGGGGGAACGTGCGCGTCGTCCTGCTGAACACCTTTGAGGACAAGGGCGGCGCTGCGCGGGCCGCTGTGCGCCTCTTCGAGGGGCTGCGGGGGCTGCCGGAGCTGGACGCGCGCATGCTCGTGCGCGAGGCCGGAGCGGGCAGGCCGGGCGTTCGCGTGCTGCCGGGGCTGCCGACGGCCTGGACCGCGCGCCTGGACCAGCGCGCGCTCAAGGCGGCCCACCCCCGGCGCGAGCGCATCCCCTTTTCCGTGAACCGCGTGCCCGGCCTCGCGGCCGCCGCCCTGCGCGGCCTGCGGCCCGACGTGGCCCACCTGCACTGGCTCCACTGCGGCCTCACCCGCATCGAGAGCCTGGCCCGGCTGGAGGTTCCCGTGGTCTGGACCATCCACGACATGTGGGCCTTTACCGGAGTCTGCCACTACGCGGGCGGCTGCGAGCGCTACCTGCACGGCTGCGGCTCCTGCCCGGCCCTGCGCAGCGAAAATCCCGGCGACGTGTCCGCGCGGACCTTCGCCCGCAAGGCCGCCGCCTGGCCGCGCATGAACCTGACCGTGGTTTCGCCGAGCCGCTGGCTCGCCCGGCTGGCGCGCAAAAGCCCGCTTCTCGGCGGGAAGAGGGTGGAGGTCATTCCCAACGGCCTGGACACCGAGACGTTCGCGCCCCTTTCCGCCGCCGGGCGCGTTCTGGCCAGGCAGCGGCTCGGACTGCCCGCCGACGCCGAGCGGCCCTTGCTCCTCTTCGGCGCGGACTTCGCCCTGCGGGACGCGCGCAAGGGCGGAGGCGACCTGCTCGCGGCCCTGGCCCGGAGCGGGCTGCAAGCGGACCTGGCCATTTTCGGGCACGACGGCCCGGCTCCGCAGGTCGAAGGATGCAGGGTCCACGGCCTCGGATACCTGCGCGACGACGCGCACCTCGCCGAGGTCTACGCCGCCTGCGATCTCTACGTCCTGCCCACGCTCCAGGACAATCTGCCCAACACCGTGCTGGAATCCCTGGCCTGCGGAACGCCCGTGCTGAGCTACGACGTGGGCGGGGTGCCCGAAATGATCGAGGACGGGAAAAACGGATTTCTCGTGGCCGGCGCGGCCGAAATGCGCGGGGAGGAACGCGCCGAAGCCTTGGCCCGGACCCTGCGAGCGGCCCTGACGACCCTGGGCGCGCCGGAACGCGCCGCGCAGCTGCGGGCCGGGGCGAGGGAAAAGGCGCTCGGGGAATATTCGCTGGAAAGGACGGCGCGGCGCTACGCCGCGCTCTACGCGGAGCTGCACTGAAACACGGGATTCGCGGCAGGGCCGGTCCCGGCGGGGCCGAAGCTCCGCTCAGGTCCGCTTCTTATGGATCCGCTGAATGGCGTCGCGCAGGTGTTCGACCTCGAAGGGCTTGGCCAGATAGCCGTCCATGCCCCGCGCCATGAAGGATTCGCGCTCGCTTTCCATGGCATAGGCCGTCACCGCGATCACGGGCAGGCTGCGCGGAACGCTGGCGATCTCGCCCTTGCGGATGGCGTCGAGCACCTCCAGGCCGTTGACCTTGGGCATCTGGATGTCCAGCAGCACCAGGTCGATGCCGCCCTTGGCCAGAGCCTCCAGTGCAAGCTCTCCGTCCTCGGCCTCGATGACGCGGTGGCCGAGCTTTTCCAGGTAGCGGGTGACGACGAACCGGTTGGTGGCGTCGTCTTCCGCATAGAGAATGCTCAGCTTGGCTTCGCCGCCCTCGTTTGCCGCAGCGCTTCGAGCGTCGGTCTTGCGCTTCTTTCCCGGCAGGCGCAGCACCGTGGTGAAGAAAAAGCTGCTGCCCTCGCCGAGCGCGCTCTCGACCCAAAGCCGTCCGCCGAGCATCTCCACGAGCTGCCGGGCGATGGACAGGCCGAGGCCGGTGCCCCCGTAGGCCTTGGTCATGCAGTCCTCGGCCAGGGTGAAGCTCTCGAAGATCTCCTTCTGCTTGTCCTGGGCTATGCCGATGCCGGTGTCCTGCACCGTGAAGAGCACCACCACGGCGCCCTCGGAAAGCTCGTCCGCGCCCCGGCGGTGGCGGCTGGCCAGGGAGACGCGCACCTTGACCGTGCCCTTGTCCGTGAACTTGACCGCGTTGGACAGCAGGTTGGAAAGCACCTGGGCCAGCCGGGTCGGGTCGCCTTCGACCTCGTCCGGCACGGATTCGGCCACTTCCCAGGAAAACTTCAAATGCTTCAGCCGGAACGCGGTATGGCGGTTCTCGCAGATGGAATTCACCAGATCGCGCAGGCGGAAGGGGCGGCGCTCCAGGCGCACGGCGCGGGCCTCGATGCTGGAAAGCTCCAGGATGTCCTCCACCACGCTGAGCAGCTTGGTGGACGCTTCCCGCGACATTTCCAGATATTTGCGCTGATCCGTGTTCAGGCCGGTGCGCAGCAGAAGGTCGGTCATGCCCACGATGCCGTTGATGGGGGTGCGCAGTTCGTGGCTCATGTTCGCCAGGAACTGGCTCTTGGCCCTGTCCGCGACCTCGGCCGCCTCCTTGGCGCGGGCCAGCTCCTGCTCGCGCAGCACGCGCTCGGTCACATCCTCGGCCGTGCCCGCCTCGCGGGCGTTGCCGCCCGTGGAGAGCACGGGGTAGCTCCGGCCGGAAACCCAGCGCATGGTCCCGTCCGGGCGGCTGACCCGGTATTCCACGACCTGGGGCTTGCCGTCCGGGCCAAGGCTGAGGCTCAGGGCGTTGCGGACTTTTTCGCGGTCGTCAGGATGGATGGCGTCGAAAAAAAGATTGGGGTCGTTCAGCACGTCTTCGACCGGAACACCCCAGATCTGGCTGAAGGCCGGGCTGAGGTAGATGAACCCGTTGGGCGAGCCGAGCCAGAACACGCTGCTGATGGACTCGGCCATCTGCCGGAAGCGTTCCTCGGCCTCGCGGCGGCGGCGCATCTGCGCGAACTCGCGCAGTGCCCGGCGGGCGATGTGCGGCATGTCCAGGAACGTGTCCGCCGACTTGACGACATAGTCCAGGGCGCCGGCCTTGAGCGCCTCGACCGCGACCTGCTCGTTGCCCTGGCTCGTCATCAGGATCAGGGGATAGCGGGGTTCCTCGCGATTGGGCGGAAGGATCTCGATGCCGTTGCCGTCGGGCAGCAGCCAGTCCGCGATGATCAGGTCCGGCACGCTCTCGTCGAGGGCGGCGCGGGCCTTTTCCACCGTGTCGGCCACGCGCAGCTCGAAGCGCGTCACCTCGCGGGAGAAGGCCTCCAGTATCAGCTCCGCATGCGCGCTTTCGTCTTCGATCAGCAGAATGTTGACGGGCTGCTCTTCCATGCCCTCCTCCCGCGCTGCTCTCCCTTGTTCTCTCATGCGCTATTCCACGCAGAATTCCACGGTGAAGGAGCCGTCCGGAGTGGTGAAGGGGATGGCCATGATCGGCGCGCTCGTGATGTGCTGGATGGTGTGGTTGTCGCCCATGACCACCGTGGGGGTTCCGCTCTGCAGGTTGACTCCCTGCTTGTCGATGGCGGCTCTGGCCTGCCCCGAGACCATGTTCGTAATCTCGCCCACGGCGTCCTTGACGTCCCGCAGGATGTCGCCGATGTCCGGTCCGAGCATGCTCTTGACCACGGCTATGGCGCAGGCCTTCTCAAAGGAGATGGAGATGGATCCGGTCATGTCCCCGGTGATGCCGATGATCCCGGTCACGTCGCCCTTGGCCACCTGGCCCTTCTTGACGTAGGGCTTGCCCGGCTGCGGATCCACTCCGGCCATGGTTGAAAGAACGTCTTGCGCGGCCTTGATGACGGCCTTGGCCATTTCCATGTCCATCCGGATTCCCCTTTGGCCGATGCGGGCCTAGCCCGAACAGCTTTCCAGTCCCTTGACCATGACCACGAACCCGCCCTCGTCGGTGACGTAGAGCGTGGGCTCGCTGCCCTTGGGCGGCCAGCCCGTGCCGTTTTCGGGCACGCTGAGCCGGAAGGGCGTCTGCGGCGGCAGCAGGGCGCTCATGACCCGGCCGGCCACGGTGTTGACCACCTCGGCCAGGGTGTCCCAGAGGGTCTGCTCGCGGATGCGCTCCTGCTCTCCGAAGATGGCCTGGGCCACGTGTTCCAGCAGGTTTCGCTCGAAGGCGAGGGTCACGGAGCCTTCGCAGGGTTCGAGCACGCGGACTTTGGACCAGAGGAAGTCGGATTCCCTGGACTCCACGAAAAACATCTCCTCCATGGTCGCGTTGACCGCCGAGTTCACGGCCTGCTTCACGTTCATCACCATGCGGCACCTCCTTTCGCAGGAAGCAGGGGCGCGAGCGCTTCGGCCAGCATGGCCGGATTGACCGGCTTGGGCAGCACGGCGAAAGCGCCCAGCTCAATGAGTTCCCGCGCGTTGGCATCGTTCTTGGCACTTGAGATGACGAGCACCGGCATGTCGCGGTACTCCTCCTCCTGCTTGAGCCGCTTGAGCAGGTCCAGCCCGCCCATGACCGGCATGGTCAGGTCCGTGACCAGCAGGTCCGGCGGTCCCCACTCCAGCAGCTCCAGCGCTTCGAGCCCGTTGGCGGCTTCGAGAAATTCGGCTCCGGCCAGACCGGCGATCTCCAGGCAGCGCTTGATCACCATGCGCGCCGTTGCGGAGTCGTCTGCTATGATCACCCGTTCCATCATCGTCCCCCAATGCTCGCGTGCCCTGCTACAAATACCAGGATTCCCTGCCCGCCGAAGCGATGGTCACTCTGCCCGTGTCCACCTCGAGGCTGACCGTGCGGCTGATGCTGCCCGCCACGTCCTCCGCGACGGGGCCGAGCTTATATTGCCATAATATTTTCTTTATTGCCAGCACGTTGCGTTTTCCGATATTGAATACTTCGTTATGGTCCATGACCTTGGCGCCCCCGGCCAGCTTGACGATCATGCCGTGGCCGTTCTTGGCGGCCCCTTCCTTCTCCATGGCCTGGAAAAGCACGGGGATTCCCGTATCCGCGAAATAGGCCGGACGCTCCTTGGCGCGGTCCGGCTGGATGCTGGAATCGGGAAGCGCGATATGGGCCATGCCCACCGTGCGCGTCCTGGGGTCGAGCAGGATCACCGCCACGCACGAGCCCAGGGCGTAGGTCTTGATGACCTCTCCAGGCTTTCGCGATGCGCCGTGATCCCCCACTCCGAGCGTGATCACTCCCATTAGCCCCCCATCTTGCCGAGCAGGTTCAACGTCTCCTGCGCGATGTTGCCGAGCGGAACGAGCCGTTCGGCCCCTCCGCGCGCATAGGCTTCCTTGGGCATTCCGAAGACCACGCAGGTGGCCTCGTCCTGGGCCAGGGTCCGCGCCCCGGCGTCGCGCATGATCTTCATGGCGTCGGCTCCGTCCGCGCCCATGCCCGTGAGCATCACGCCCACGGCGTTGGCTCCGGCGTGCTCGGCAACGGACTTGAACAGCTCCTCCACCGAAGGGCAGTGGCCGTTGACCAGGGGACCGGGCTTGCAGCGGACCTGATAGATGCCGCCGGAGCGGACCAGGCGCATGTGCATGCCGCCCGGAGCGATGAGCACCCGGCCCGGCATGACCCGGTCGCCGTCCGCGGCTTCCTTGGCTTCCATGTTGCAGAGCGTGTTCATGCGCTCGGAAAACATCCGCGTGAAGCCCGCGGGCATGTGCTGCACGATGACCACGCCCGGCGTGGTCACCGGGAAGGCCGTGATGACCTCGCGGATGGCCTCGGTGCCGCCCGTGGACGCGCCGATGGCGATGACCTTGTCCGTGGTGCCGGAAAGAGCGCGCCCCTGGATCGAGCGCGGCTTGAAATCGGAACGCTTGTGCTTCCAGTGCGAAACATTGGCCGTGGAGGCGATCTTGATCTTGGTCCGCAGCTCCGTGAGCATGCTGTTCAGGCCGGAGGCCATGTCCGAGGTGGGCTTGGTGACGAAGTCCACGGCCCCCGCGTCCAGGCAGTCCAGGGTGATCTGCTTGCCCCGCTCCGTCAGCGAGCTGACCATGACCACGGGCAGCGGGAACTGGGGCATGAGCTTGCGCAGAAACTCCAGCCCGTCCATGCGCGGCATTTCCACGTCCAGGGTGACCACGTCCGGCCTGAGCTGCACGATCTTGTCGCGCGCGACGTAGGGATCAGGAGCGGTGCCGACCACTTCTATTCCAGGATCCATGGACAGCCCGCGCTCCAGAACGCTGCGCACCAGCGCGGAATCATCCACCACCAGAACCTTGATCACTCGTCTCTCCATTAAACCACCTTCCGGTACACGGCGGGCATGACGTACTCGAAGGGGCAGTCGTCGCGCCCCAGGGTTTCCGAATGTCCGATGAAGAAATACCCGCCGGGCTGCATGAATTCGTGAAACATCTTCGCCAGTCTGCTTCGGGTGACCTGATCGAAATAGATCATCACGTTGCGGCAGAAGACGATGTGGAACTTGCCCTTGAAGGGCCACCGGGTGCTCATGAGGTTGAAGCGCCGATAGATCACGTCCCGCTTCAGCTCTTCGCGCACGGCCCACTGGTCCGGGCCGAGGCGCTGGAAATACTTGTTGCGCAGGCCGGGCGGCGTGTGCGTCATGCGCTCGTCCGGGTAGAGGGCGCGCTGCGCCGTGGCCAGGGCCTGCGTGGAGATGTCCGTGGCCAGCATCCCGGCCTGCCACTGCGGATATTGCGACCCGAAGAACTCGCGCAGGACCATGGCCAGGGTGTACGGCTCCTCGCCCGTGGCCGCCGCCGCGCACCACAGGCGCAAGTCCTTCTTGCCGGAGCGGGCGATGCGCTCGGTGATCTCCGGCAGAACCGTGGAATGCAGGTAGTCGAAATGGGCTTTTTCGCGGAAGAAGAAGGTGTGGTTCGTGGATATGCGGTTGATCAGCTCTTCCACGGCCTTGCCGGACTTGTCCGCGCGAACGTAATTATAATATTCGGCGAAGGAGGAAAACCCCTCGCGGGAGAGCACCTTCTGCAGACGTCCGACCACCAGGGCCCGCTTCTGGTCCGTGAGGTTGATCCCGGCATACTCATAGATGAAGTCGCGGAGATCCTTGAATTCCTTTTCCGTCAGCTGATACATTCGCCGCCTCTTCCTCTGCTCTTGTGTGCGGATTCGTCCGCCCCGCTATTGCGGGTACCAGTCCGAAGCGCGGATGCGTTCCACCTTGGCCAGGACGACCTCTCCGGTTCCCGTATTGAAGACCACCTTGCGTCCGCGCGTGCCGCCCACGTCCCGCTGCACGCCCCGGATGCGGAGCTTCTCCAGAATCTCCAGGCCGACCTTGACGTTGTCCTCGCCCAGCCCTTCCCGAAAGCCCTCGACCTTCCTGTTGCTGGCGCCGCCGAAAAGGTGCGTTTCCAGGTCCGCCGGGGACGAGCCCGAATCCAGCAGCATGCGCACCAGGGTCACGATGGCGGGCGCGGCGTACATGGCCGTGGATCTCCCGCCGGGCTCGCGATAGGGCCGGGCGTAGTGGGTCATGCCGCCCCGCCTGCGGCGGCGGTCCCAGACCGCGACCACGGCTCCGGAGCCGACCACGGCGCAGATTTTCGCCGCCTTGGAAGGCAGGCAGATGCACCCGGCTCCGAGCATGAACTCATTGGCAACGACCTGCCGCCCGTCGTCATCCATGGCGCTTCCCGTTTCGGGAAGGCCCGTTGAAACGAGCCTCCCCATGTTGCCGTCTTAATACTTCCCGAACTCCTCGTCCAGCGAGATGGCCTCTTCCGCGTCCACGTAGCGATCATTTTCGGGATCGGCAAGCTCCGTGCCCGGCAACGCGCGCCTTGCAGCGCCTTGCGCCGCGCCCGGAAGCGGCCTGGGCCCGTTTTCTTGCGCGAGCCGGAAGCGGGCCACGATCTCGCGCAGCGTCTCGGCCTGGGCCGAGAGCTGTTCCGCAGCCGAGGCGGTCTGCTCCGCTGTGGCCGTGCTGCGCTGGGTCACGGCCTCGACCTGGTGCAGTCCCTCGTTGACCTGGCCCACGCCCTCGGCCTGTTCATTGGACGCGGCCGCGATTTCCTGGACGAGATCCGCCGCCTTGGTCACGTTGCCCACGATTTCCGAGAGCGATTCCGCGGTCTCCTGGGCGATTCTGCCGCCGACCTTGACCCGGTCCGCCGAGCCTTCTATGAGCTGCGCGGTTTCCTGGGCGGCCTTGGCGCTGCGCCCGGCCAGGCTGCGGACCTCCTCGGCCACCACGGCGAAGCCCTTGCCGTGGCTGCCCGCGCGGGCCGCCTCCACCGCCGCGTTCAGCGCCAGCAGGTTGGTCTGGAAGGCGATTTCGTCGATGACCTTGATGATCTTGCCGATGGCCTGGCTCGACTCGCTGATGGCGCTCATGGCCTCGGTGAGCCGCTCCATGTGCTCCTCTCCCTGGCCCGCCGCGCTCTTGGCCTGGCCCGTGAGCCGACTGGCCTGGGAGGCGTTCTCGGCGTTGGCCTTGGTCTGCGAGCTGATCTCGGTCAGGGAACTGGTGATTTCCTCCAGGGAGGAAGCCTGCTCCGTGGCGCCCTGGGACATGGCCTGGCTCGAATCCGAAACCTCTCCCGAACCGGCGGCCACCTGGGAGGCCGCGTCCTGGATGCTGCGCATGGCCTCGTTCAGGGACACGACCATGCTCTTCAGAGCCTTGCCGAGCACGTCCTTTTCCGAGGCGACCTCGATGCGCACGGTCAGGTCCCCCGCCGCCACCCGTTCGGCCGCGCCGGTCTTGGCCCGGAAGTAGTCCACCAACGCAGCGAAGGATCGCCCGGCCTCGCCCAGCTCGTCCTTGCGCTTCAGCAGCCTGCCGCGCTCGGCGCGGTCCAGCTCGGCCATCTCCACGTCGCCGCGCGCGGTCAGTTCCGCGCTGCGCGAGATGAAGCGGATGGGCTTGGCGATGAGCCCGGCCAGCCACCAGACCAGCGCCGTGGCGACCGCCAGCAGGCCCAGGCCCACCCAGATCATCTTCCAGGCCATGCTCCAGGCCTTGGTCCGCACCGAGGCGTCGTCCGCCAGCAGGTTCACGGACCAGGGACGTCCCGTTGCGCCGATGTGCACGGGCACGAAGACCTCGAACTGCGAGCCCTGGTATTCGCTGATGACCTCCCCGGCCTGAAGCCGGGGAAGATCCTCGGCGATGTCGGGATGCAGCGCCTCCGCGCTTTTGCCCGTCAGCTCCGGTCGTCCCGTGACCCCGGCGAAGGTGCCGTTGTAGGAGATGATCGCGAGCAGCCCGGTATGGTCGAACACTTTGGCGTTCTGGGCCATCTCGTGCATCTGGTCCAGGGTCACGTCCACGCCCACGATGCCCTGGAAAACGCCGCCCACCATGATCGGGGCGGTTATGGAAACCAGGAGGACGTCCTTGCCCTGGGCCTTGAACGGGATCGGGTCCACCACCACGGGCTTGCCCGTGCGCTTCGGAATCAGGTAGTAGCCGCCCTCCGTCTCGTCGTCGTAGCCGTAGAGAGGCTCTCCGGCCACGCTGCCGCCCATGCGGTTCCAATAGGCCATGAACCGGCCCGTCTGGTCATGGTATTCGGCGTTGCGGTAGAGGGCGTCCGCGCCGTCGAAGGCGTCGGGTTCCCAGAGCGTGTACACGCCCTGGAATTGGGGGTTGCGCTCCAGCTCGCTCTTGAGCATGGCGGAAACCTCCGCCCGGCTCACGCCGAGGTTGCCCTGCTTGATCGCGGCCAGGGCGTTGGCCAGCGTCTTGGCCGCGCCCAGAGGCTCCTGAAGCATGGACTCCACGCGGCTGGAATAGTTCTCCGCAAGGTTCATGGCCTGCTCGCGCGCTCCGTCCACCTGCCTCTCGAACATGCTCACGGAGGCGAACGTGGTCAGCACGATGCACACGCCGAAAAGCGCGGCGCTGGTCCAGAGCGCGATTTTGAACTGAATTCCGCTTGTCAGCCGCATGGAGTCCCCCCATTGCTTCGAGGCGTCACGACCCAGGATCGCCTCCGCATTCTACATTAATATCTTCCGAATTCCTCTCCATCCAGGGAGATGATTTCCTCCGGCCGCACTGTTTGCGCGCCCTCCAGGCCTCTCTGCGACCGCTGCGGCGCATCGGCGCGCTCGGACCGGCCTCCCTCGCCCTGGGGCAGCGCTTCGGGACGTCGGCTTCCGGCCTTCAGCGGCCGGGACGGCCGCGGCCCGCCGAGGGAAAATCCTTCCAAGACCCGGCGCAGGGTCGCGGCCTGGGCCGAGAGCTGCGAGGCCGCGGCGGCAGTCTGCTCCGCGCTGGCCGTGTTCTGCTGCGTGACCTGCTCGACCTGCCCCAGGCCCATGTTCACCTGGGACACGCCCTCGGCCTGCTCGCTCGAAGCGGCCGCGATCTCGGCCACGAGGTCCGCGGCGCTGCTCACGTCGCCCACGATGCGCTCCAGGGCCTCGGCGGTCTGCCGGGCGATGTCGCCTCCCGCGCGGACCCGCGCGGTCGAGCCTTCGATCAGCTCCGCGGTTTCCCGCGCGGCCTTGGCGCTGCGTCCGGCCAGGTTGCGGACCTCGTCCGCGACCACGGCGAAGCCCTTGCCGTGACTGCCCGCCCGCGCCGCCTCCACTGCCGCGTTCAGGGCCAGCAGGTTGGTCTGGAAGGCGATCTCGTCAATGACCTTGATGATCCTGCCGATGGCCTGGCTGGATTCGCCGATATCGGTCATGGCCTCGACCATGCGGCCCATGTGCTCGGCTCCCTCCTGGGCGCGCTTGCGCGCCTTGGACGCGAGCTGGTTGGCCTGGCCCGCGTTTTCCGCGTTGCTCTTGGTCTGCGAGCCGATCTCGGCCATGGAGCTGGTGATTTCCTCCAGGGACGATGCCTGCTCCGTGGCCCCCTGGGACAGGGACTGGCTCGAATCCGAGACCTGTTCCGATCCGGACGCGATTTGCAGGCTGACCTCGCGCACCTCTCCCAAGACGCCCCGCAGGCTCGCGGTCATGCGTTCCAGGGCCTGGCCGAGCTGGTCGCGCCCGGACGCGGGCACGATCTCGCGGGTCAGGTCGCCCCCGGCAACGGCCTCGGCCAATGCGGCCTTGGCGCGCTGGGCCGTGATGGTCCGGTCGAGCATGCGCACCAGATCGCCGATCTGGTCCCCCCGCGAAAGCATCCGCTCCGGCATTTCCGCTTCGAGGTCGCCCTCGCTCACGGAACGCAGGCCCTCCAGGGCCGCGCGGATGCCCAGGGTCACGCCGCGCACGATCAGCGCCGCGACCACGGTTCCCAACACCGCCGCGAGCACGAATCCGCCGACGATCAGCCAGACGGCCAGGGATTGCGTGCGCCGGGTGGCCTCCGTCTTGACCGCGACCACCTTTTCCAGGGCCGCGGCCGCGGACGCCGCCTCCTGGTTCATGGACGCGTCGATCTCGTGCAGCTTCTGCATGATCGCGACCATGCCGAGAAAGTTCTCCTCGTACTTGGCGGTTTCCACCTTCGACCCCGCAGCCAGGGCCGCCAGTTCGGGCTCGCCGAGACGTTGCTCCAGCTCGGCGCTGCGCTGCACCGCCGTCTTCACGAGCTTGGCGACCCGGTCCAGGTACTCCTGCTGCTCGCGGATGATGTAGTTCTTCTCGTGCCGCCTGGCCTGAAGATGGTCCACGAGCACGTCCGAAGCCATGCGCGCCATGCGCGCCAGTCCGGGTCCGGCCGGACCGCCGGCCGCGGCCAGGGCCCGCTCGTCCAGGGCGTCGCGCAGCTCGCCCGCGTGCTTGGACATGGCCCGCGCGGAAAGGACCATCTGCCAGTCCACCTCGGCGCGGTGCTTGTCCTCGGCCACGTATTCGTCAAAGAGCCTGCCGTAGCCGGCCACATGTTCCAGGGCCGCGTCGATGAGCCGGATCTCGGCCGGGTCGGCCCCGGCCTTCATGGCCGAAAGCCCCTTTGCGACCTGCTCCAGCACCTCGTGGCACTTGGCCACGTAGCTTTCATCGGCCGAAGTCATGTAGGTCCGCGCATTCACGCGGGCCGTGCCGATCAGCCTCGAAAGATCCGAAGCGTCCGTCGCTGTCTGGACCGCGCCCTCGATGCGGGCCATGCCCACGAAACCCGTGGCGCCCACGATGAACACAAAGAGCAGCAGAGCGGCGAACCCCGCTCCGATCTTCCATTCCAACCCGAGCTTCCTGAACAACATTGCAGCCTCCGTGCAATTTGTGGCCGCGTCGCGGCCGTTGTCGTTCAGGCCAGGGCTTCAAGCTCCTCCTCCCCGAGAAGCATGGGAACGTTCAACAGAATCTTCACGTCGTCATCGATCTTGCCCAGGCCCTGGATGTAGCGGCTGCCCTTGCCGACACCCGAAGACGGGGGCGGGGAAATCTGATCCTTGGGGATATCGGCGACCTCGTTGACCATGTCCACCACCAGGCCGATGGTCTGTTCGCCGATGCGCACGACGACCACGCAGGTGCGGTCGTCGTAGTCGCGCGGAGGCATGCGAAAGCGGGTGCGCACGTCCATGACCGGGATGACCTGCCCCCGCAGGTTGATGACCCCGCGCACGAATTCCGGCATGTCCGGCACCGAAGTGATCTTCTGGATGCCGACGATCTCGGTGACGTAGGCGATTTCCACGCCGTATTGCTCGTCGCCGAGATGAAACGTCAGATACTTGTCCTTCTGCGCGTCCTCGTCCTCGTCGAGCAGCAGCTGCGCGTTCAACATGTCCTCGTTGCCCATCTTTTCCCCCAGAGGCGCGCGTCACGCCCGTTTCGCTGTTCAGCCTTCGTTCGCCGCCGCCTCCTTGGCGCCCTTGCTCTCGGCCATGGCGATCAGCGAGCCCACGTCCAGGATCAGGCTGACCTCGCCGTTGCCGAGGATGGTGCAGCCCGAAAGGCCGCGCGCGTTGCCGAGGTAGCTCGGCAGCCCCTTGATAACGGTCTGGTGCTGGCCCAGGATCTCGTCGCAGAAGATGCAGACGTTCTTGTTTCCCGAATCCACGATGACCAGGATGCCCTTGTCCAGCTCCACCACGTCCGGCTCGGCGTTGTAGAGCTCGTGCAGCCGGACCACGGGAATCATGTCGTCCCGGACCTTGACCACTTCCTGGCCGTCCATGGTCACGGTGACCTGGTGCATGTCCGGGCGGAAGGATTCGCGGATGGAAAGCAGCGGCAGCGTGTACTGGGCCGAGCCCACGCGGATGAGCATGCCCTCGATGATGGCCAGGGTCAGCGGGATGCGCAGCAGCACCGTGGCGCCCTGCCCCTGGTTGCTCTGCACGTCCACGCGGCCCTTGAGCTTTTCCAGGTTGCGACGGACCACGTCCATGCCCACGCCCCGGCCGGAAACGTCCGTGATCTTCTCGGCGGTGGAAAAGCCCGGCTCGAAGATCATCTTGAAGACTTCGCTGTCCGGGAGGTTGCTTCCGTCGCCCTGGATCATGCCGTTGCCGATGGCCTTTTTGAGGATGCGCTCGCGGGAGAGCCCGCGGCCGTCGTCGCGCACCGCGATGAGCACCTCGCCCGCCTCGTGGCGCGCCTCGATGGTGACCACGCCCGTATCGGACTTGCCCGCGGCAAGCCGCTCTTCCGGCGGCTCCAGCCCGTGGTCCACCGAGTTGCGGATGATGTGCACCAGCGGGTCCGCGATCTGCTCGATGACGGTCTTGTCGACCTCGGTCTCCTCGCCGAGCAGCTCCAGCCGGACCTTCTTGCCCGCCTTGGTGGAAAGGTCGTGCACCAGACGGATCATCTTCCGGAAAGTGCGGGAGAGCGGGATCATGCGCACCTGCATGGCCACGTCCTGGAGATCCGCGATGATGCGGCGCAGGTTGTGCGCCGCGCGCTCGAAGCCTTCCAGGTTCAGCCCCTGGAGGTCCGGGTGGCGGGTGGTCATGCTTTCGGCGATGACCAGCTCGCCCACGAGGTTGATGAGCACGTCCAGCTTTTCCAGGTCCACGCGGATGTCGCGGCGCTCGATCTTGCTGGCCGCGGGCGCGCTCTTCGGGGCGGAGCGGGCCGCCTTGGGCTCGCGGGGCGCGCCGGCTGGGGCCTTGGCCGCGCCGCCGCCGGGCAGCAGGCCCGCCAGCTCGCCCACCAGCTCGTCCACCGGTCCCATGGTCAGCTTGCCCTCGGCGGCGATCTCCGAAAGCCCGGCCCGGAGCGTGTCCAGGCCCTTCATCAGCGTGGCCCGGTCCGACTCCCGCCGGGGCGTGGTCCCGGTCTTGAAGAAGTCGAGCACCGTCTCCATGGTGTGGCTGACGCGCTCCAGGGGCTTGAAGCCGAGCAGGCCGCAATTGCCCTTGAAGCTGTGGATCATGCGGAAGGCCTCGTTGAGGGACTCCTCGGCCCCTTCGGGCTCGTCGAAAATCTGCATCAGGGCCTGTTCGGCCGCGTCCAGCGACTCCTCGGCCTCGGTGGTGAACTGTTCGATCATCTCCTCGGTCACGGGCAGTTGCAGCTCGTCCATGATGCTTTGAGGATAATCCGACTGGGCGAAGCTTTCCTGCGGCGCGGGCGTCTCGGCCTCCGGCTGCGGAGCCGGAGCCGGGGCGGCCGCCGGGGGTTCCGGAGCCTTGGCGGCCTTGGCCCCCTGCTGCTGCGCCTCGGCCACGAGCTGCTCGCGGTCCACCACGGTCACGCGGTCCTGGGGCAGGCCCACGGCGAACTCGATGATGTCCGGCCCGATGATGGAGGAGTAGAGCAGCTCGTACCAGAGCGGCCCTTCGGGCAGGCCCTGCTTGAGGTCGGTGTCGTCCGCCTCCAGCCGCGCGTCGAGAATCTCTCCCGTGCTGGAAAGGCGCTTGATCAGCGCCAGCGGGCCTTCGCCCTTCTCGCTGGAAACCTCGGCCAGATCGTACTTGAGAACGTAGATGAACTCGTGGTTCTTGGGGATGTTGCGCAGGGTCAGCGGCGTGACCTCGAATCCGGTCTTCTGCCCGCCCTGGTCGGTGACGGCGACGTCCTCCTGGTCCTTCTGGCCGGGCACGTGCCCCTCCAGCAGGTCGCTCAGGAGCTTGTGCTCCTTGGAGATGTCCATCTCGTTGCTCACGTCGACGTTGGCCAGCAGCTCGCTGAGCTTGTCCACGCCCGCGAGCAGGCCCTCGATGATGGCGTCCGTGACCGGAACCACGCCGGAGCGCAGCGAGGAAAGCAGGGTTTCCATGATGTGGGCCAGTTCGCTGATGCTCGTGAACTGGAGGAAGCCCGCACCGCCCTTGATGGAGTGGGCGGCCCGGAAGATCTTGTCGATCATGGCCGGGTCGGGGTTTTCCTTCTGGTTGCCGAGCTGCAGGAAGTCGTCCTCGATGTTTTCAAGGTGCTCCTGGGCCTCGACCACGAATTCTTCGACGATGGAAGGATCATTCCCCATGCTGCTGCCCCTCTTCGATGACGCTGTAGATTCGGCTCAACCGCGTCAGATGAAACATTTCCCGGATGTCCCCGTTGGCGTTGACCACCTCGAGCAGGCCCTCGTCCCCGCTCTTGGCGACCATGTTGGCGAAGATGACGAAAATGGACAGGGCCACGGAGTCGATGTCCGTGACGTTGGTCAGGTCGAACCGGAAGCGGGTCAACCCCTGCTCCAGCAGCCCCACCAGCAGGGAGCGAAACGGCTCCGCCACCGAGGAGGAAAGATCCCCCGATGGGATGATCCGCCGGATTCCGTCCTCGTCCACGGTCTCGAACAGCGTGTCCCGCTTCACGGTCACATAGGCCGTGGCGCGGGTGCCCCCTTTGTCGAAGACCAGTTCGTCCGCGTAGGCGTTGACCATGGGCAGGCCTCGGTTGCGCTCCTGGTTCGGATCCTCGGAGAGCCGCAGGTCCAGGGATTCGTACTCGAAGCCGGCTCCCTGATCCTCGACCACGACCTTGAAGCGCATGGGCCCCGCGCTCTCGATGCGGACGCCGACCTTGCGTTCCTGCTCGCTCCGGTTGCCGTGCTCGATGGCGTTGTTCACGAGCTCGCGAAGAATCAGCCCCAGACCGGGCGCGCGCTCCACGCCGCACTCCTTGGCAAAGCCCCGGACATCTTCCACGAGCTGGTCCACCAGCCGCAGGTCCGACGGCAATTCGAGGCTGATCCCGTTTTCATCACGATCAATAATCATTCCTGTCACCCCTCTGCCCGGCCCGCAGCGGGCCTATCTCCATTCCTTCGTCAATGTTCCGTCGCCCTGGTCCCGAAAGCCGCCTTCGCGGCGAGTCCGGCCCCGGAGGCAACGCAAGAACGGTGCCGTTTTCGTGTCGTTTTCGCAAGCTTTCCCGCAAATATCCCCAAAAGGAAAGAGAGTACTGTTCATAATGAGAATACGAGCTTTTCCAAAAAAAGGAAACCTGATTATTGGTCCGGCCCGAACGAAGATCGCGCCGCCGCGCGAAAATCGCGCTGCGCGACCCCCTGCGCGGTCGCGGGTTCACGCAATGCCGTGCGCGCGCAGCCGATTGTAGAGGCTGCCCCGGCTGATGCCAAGAAGGCGCGCCGCCTGGGATTTGTTCCAGTTCGTCCGTTCCAGCGCGTCCAGCAACTCGCGCCGCTCGTCCTCCCCGGCCCCCGTGGCCGGACGGGTCGGCGCACGCGGCGAAAGCAGATCCCTGGGCAGATGTTCCGCGCCGATTTCGCCGCCCGGACAGAGAATGCAGGCGTGCTCCAGCGCGTGGCGCAGCTCCCGCACGTTGCCCGGCCAGGAATGGGCCTGGAGAACGCGCAGGGCCGCCGGGTCCGGGCCGGAAATGTCCTTGCCGAACGCTTGCGCGAATTCCAGCGCGAAATGTTCGGCCAATGCGGGAATGTCCTCGGCGCGCTCCCGCAGCGACGGCATGCGCACCACCATGACCTTGAGCCGATAGTACAGATCTTCGCGGAACTCGCCCCTGGCCACCTTGGCGGGCAGGTCCGCGTTGGTGGCGGCGACCACGCGCACGTCCGCCTCCAGGGTCCGGGAATCCCCGACCCGCTCGTATTCCCTGTTTTCCAGGAAGCGCAGCAGCTTCTGCTGGGTCCGCAGCGGGATGTCGCCGATCTCGTCCAGGAAGAGCGTTCCGCCCGCCGCCGCCTCGATGCGGCCGACCCTGTCGCGCACCGCCCCGGTGAACGCCCCGCGCACATGGCCGAAAAGTTCCGCGTCCAGAAGGGAGTCCGCCAGGGCCGCGCAGTTGACCTTGACCAACGGCCCCCCGGACCGCCCGCTGGCCGCGTGGATCGCGGCGGCGGCCAGCTCCTTGCCCGTGCCGGACTCGCCCGCGAGCAGCACCGAGGAATCCACTTCGCCGAGCTGCTCGATGCGTTCGTAGACCTGCTGCATGGCCGGGGCGACGCCGATCATTCCCGCAGGCCCGCGCCGCTCGCGCAGGCGCTCCTCCAGGTTCGTGAGCCGGGTGATGTCCTGCGCGAAGATGGCCAGCCGCTCGGCGGAGCCTTCCTCGCCCAGGACCGGATAATAGCTGTTCAGGTAGACCCGCCCCAGGCGCTCGTCCCGGAAGCGGACCGGTCGCCCCAGGGCGAAGGCTTCCTCGGCCTTGTCCTTGCGGCGCGCCAGCACGTCGGACGCGAGGCCCATGTCTTCCGCCCGCAGGCCCGGCATCTCGTCGAGCGGCAGGCCGATCCGCTCCGCAGCCACCCGGTTGGCGTAGATGACGATCCCCTCCCGCGTCATGAGCAGGGCGGATTCCGTGGTGGCGTTGAGCAGGGCGCGGATGTTCTCCTCGCGCGTGCGCAGCTCGCGGCGCAGGCAGGCCTCGCTGCGCAGCAGGGCGCCGTGCTCCAGCGCGCGGGCCGCGACCCGCAGCAGGGTCTCGCGCTCCACGGGCTTGGTCACGTAGTCGAACGCGCCGTGGCGCAGCGCGGCCGCGGCCGTGTCCACGGAAGGTTCGCCCGTGACCATGACCACGGGCAGAAGCGGACGAATCTCCTTGGCGCGCTCGAGCAGCTCGATGCCGGACGGGCCGCGAAGCAGGATGTCCGCGAGCACGAGGTCGAATCCGCCCTCGCCCGCTTCCTCCAGCGCGAGCAGCGCGCTCTCGCAGCCGTCCGCCTCGTGGGTTTCCAGGCCCTCCATGCGCAGCAGAAAGCCGAAAGACGAGCGGATGCCGGGTTCGTCGTCCACAATGAGCACGCGGCCCTTCACGCCGGGCCTCCGCGCCTGGGGACGCGCCCGTCCGGACGCGATATCATTCCGACCATGAACAACCTCCTGCCCGTTGCCTCCGCACCGTATCGCAATCGCCCGGCGAGCGGAAGCGCCCCGGCGCGACGAGTGCGATTGCATGCCCGGACGCCATCGGGTACTGCTTTGGCCTTGAGCCGAACCAAAACAAGGACGCAGCACCGACATGAGCACCATCGTGACCATTCCGATCATCAGCCGCCAGCTCGGCGTGACCGAGCTCACCGAACGCGAGGCCGGACGCATCCGCACGGCCCTGACCTGCGAGAGCCACCGCCTCGTGGAGATCATCGGCGCCCTGATCAACATCCATAAGAAGGACTACAACGACACCCGCGCCGTGCGCGAAAAATTCCGGCACATGCGCGTGGAGCTGCAGAAGAAGAACGGCGACTACGCCCTGATCTGCACGGGCGTGCCCCGCGACTGCCTCTACGACGGCGAGCACGTCATCGAACAGTCCGTGGAGCAGGTTTCCTCGGCCATGCGCGACATCGTCTTCCCGCCCGCGCCGAAAAACGGGCTCGGCACTTCCGAGGAACGCTCGGCCTACGTGAAGAAGTTCGTGGAGCACTCCGGCATGCTCTATCGCGGCGAGCGCGGCCTCGTGGTCTTCACCTGGGGCGGCCACCGCGTCAGCCGCGAGGAGTACGACTTCGCCAAGGTGCTGGCCTATTGGCTGGGCCTGTTCATGCCGGACATGGAGAACATCACGGGCTGCGGCGACGGCATCATGAAGGCCCCGTTCAAGGGCGTGCAGGTGGCCTACGGCAAGCAGCGCACCTTCAAGCGCTTCGGCATGCGCGACTACATCGGCTTCACCGAGCAGGGCATCCTGGCGGCCGAAGCGCCCAACGAGCTGGTCAACCGGCTGGTGGTCTTCCCCACCATCGAGCAGCGCATGGAGGCGTTCATCCGCGCGTCGCACCGGGGGCGCGCCCACCCCGGCGGCCCCGGCACCATCGAGGAGATCATGACCATGCTGGCCCTGCTCTCCAACCCGGAAAACCAGAACATCCCCTTCTCCTTCGAGATGGTCGAGGAGACGGGCGGGGTCTATTTCAAGGAATTGGACGAATATCTGCGGATCTGCTTCAAGGACGCCCTGGACGGGCTTTACGATGTCTTCTGCTGCGAGCCCCAGACCTATGCCCGGCACGTGGCCGAAACCACGCGCAAGCTGCCCATGCGCTACCTCTGGAACGACGACTTCCATTTCGAGGAGCGGCTGCAAACCCCCTTCGAGGTCAGCTTCGAGAGCATGGAGGCGCTCGACCTCTCCCGCAACCAGGAAGCCTGCTCCCTGCTCATCAATCTGCGGCGATTCTTCTCCGCCGTGGTCCACCTCAGCGTCAAGGATCCGGACATGCTCGACTCCTGGGGCGACGAGCGCCCCCTGATCCGGGGCGACAGGGACATCCTCCGGGCCACGGACGACCTGGTCAAGAAGCTGGAACGCCAGGGCCGCATCCACCCCGAAAAGAAATACGCCACCCCGTACAGGGTGGCGTAGAGCGCGCGGACGGCGCGGACGGGGCAAGAAAGGGCGGCAAAGCCTGCGTCAGCATCCGAAGCTGAGCCAGACTCCCCCGGCGCACATGAGCAGCGGCTGGAGCGCGAGCTGCACCCGGCGCATGGCAATCCCGGCCCGGGCGAGGCCGCGCTTTTCGCATATCCGGACCAGGATGGTCGGCAGCACCACGGCAAGAATCGAAACATAGGCCAATAGGAACGTCTTGTCGTAGATCGTGGCGATTCCCGAGGAGGGTTTGGCGACGGTGAAGTAGAGGGCGACGACGGCCAGCAGACAGACCGCCTGGATCTCCACCCGCGAGGAGGCCTCGGAGGAAACGAAGATCGACAGGTAGGCCAGCAGAAGAATGATCGCCAGCGGCACCACTGTCTTGAGAAGAAAATCCACCGGCAGCCTCTTCAGACGCCAATGGAACACGTAGCGCGTGTTTCCCGCCTGGACCAGCCGGTCCGTGGAAAGATCAACGTCCGAGATGTGTTCCGTTTCCGTGCCGACCAGACTGTCCACAACCTTCCAGCCCTCCGCGCTGAACTCCTCATCCAGCGCATGCCCGTTCGCGGGCTGCACCTCCAAAGGCAGTTCGGGATCGGGAGAGCGCAGTCCGATGCCGATCTCCTGCACGTCAAAGGGATACGCGGCCAGACGGGGCGTGAAGCTGAATCTTGCGAAGACCTTGTAGCGGCTTCGATACAGGGGGATTTCCCCCCCCAGCTTCCTGTTGGTTTCAAGAGGAACGGAATCCAGCAGCGGACGGTTCGTCTCCGGACTTCTGGCGACGTTGGAAAAATCGAGAATATCCAAAAGATCCAGGGCCAGAGGCTCCGCGCACTGCAAGGAGACGTTCACCTCCGCGTCGAACGTGCCGGTGCTGACGTTGACGTCCCTGACGTTCGCCACATCCATATGAACGTACTTGGTGAAGCTGCGCCGGACCTGCCCCCCGACCAGAACGTACTGCACGGGGTAGAGCTTGACCTGGAGGCTGCCGGGCGCCTTCCAGAGCAGCGAAGGCACGTCGTCCAGCGCTCCTTCCCGCGTATAGGCCCAGTCCCGCGTCCATCCACGGTAATATCCCTTCCCGTCCTGCAGTTCCGCCATGCCCCTCAGGATCGCTTCGCGCGGGGACGCTTCCCCGCTGCGGCTGCCGACCCTCCACGCATGCGCGGTCACGCCGACGAGGTCGCCATATTCCATGCCTCGAAGCACGTAGTCGTCCTGCACTCCGTGCCGACGGATTTCCCTGACGAAGCGCTCGCGTGAACGAAGGTATTCCAGGGACATGATGTCGTCGCCGCGCATCTGCAATCGCAGCAGGGACACGTCCGGCCGGATGCGCTCGTCAAGCTTGCCCAACATCGAGATCATGTCCGAATACGTCGGCATCAGCGGACACGAAACCCCCTTCTGATGCAACAACGCGAGGAGTTCGCTGGTATCGGAGCTTCCGTATCCGCTGACGATAATCGGCCGCCTTGCAGCGGCGATCCGGTCGCGCAAGAATTCCCAAGTCTGCGTTCCCCCGTTCCAGTCGTTGATCAGGGCTTGGAATCCATAGGGCGCATCCGTGCGCGCAGCCAAATTTCCGGCGATGGCATTCCCGAAGACGTTACCCTTGTCCCCGGCGTAGAGGACCACGTCGAACCCGCCGTCGTCCAGGAACGCTTCGAGTATCGTCATGTTCGCGCCCTCGCCGGGATCGGCGGTGAACACGTTCGGACGCCCGCGGTAGAGCCTTTCCAGCGAAAAATTGCCTGCGATCCACGGAATCCCGGACCGCCCCACCACGTCGATAATCTTGTCGGCGCTTGTGGAACTCGATCCGCAGGCAAGGGCGATGACCTGCGGGTCGGCCGCTGCCCGCTCGACCTGCTCGCGGAAGTCCGGATCTTTGGGGGAAAGGAATCGATACGTGACGGGCACTCCGCCCAGGCCCCCGGCCCGGTTGATCTCGTCCTTTCGAAGTTCGAGGAACAGCCGCGTCGAGCGTCCAAAAGGCGTGTCCGAACGTTCCATGGTGCCGATGACGCCTATCTGATACGGCTCCGGGCCCTGCCAGAAACCCTGCCGGAACAGGATCCCGGCCAGCAGAAGTCCGAGCAGCAGCGGCGCAGCGAGCCGCAGCCAGCGCGGGCCAGGGAGCCGAGGCAGGGACTCGAAGCTCAACCGCACAGGAAAGCCTTCATTTCCGGGCATCCCGGCTGCCGACCGCCGGGCCCAGCGCGCGCAGGTCAATGACCTTGTCGTCCGGAGCCAGTTCCCAGAAATGGGCATGGCGCTCCATGGCCTTCGGCGAAACCAGCACGAGCTCGGCGTCGGCCAGCAGATGCGGCAGGTGGCGGTCGTCAAAAAAGTCGTCCTGATCCCCGCGGTGACCCAGGATCGCGCTCCGGCGAACCGCCAAGACGCAGCCCGGAATCAGACGCTCCAGCAGTACTCGCAGCTGCTGCTCCTCGTCCTGGGCGCAGAGCAGCAGCAGCGGCGCTTTCTTGGCGGTCAGGAGGTGCGCCAGCGTGAATTTGCGGGCATCCGCGTAGGCGTCGCGCCAGGCGACCAACAGCCGCTCCGCGCTGCGCAGGGGATCGTTGAGCCTGTGCCAGCAGGCGCCGCGCATGTTCGAAAGCACCCGGACCATGGGATCGTCCATGATGGTCTTGCGGCTGGCGGGATCGACCCGCTTGAGCGTGAAGAGGTCGATGTATGCGCGCAGGCCGCGCTCGTTGTCGTGCAGGAAGGTCCAGAGCGACTTGAGGTCGATGGGCTCGCGCACGGCCAGGGCGCGGTCCAGGCCTGCCAGCAGGCCGGCGCGGTCCAGGGGAGGCTGGGCCAGAACCTCATCCAAGGCCGACGGGGGAAATTCCTTTTCCGGGAGCAGGGTGGCCTCGCTGAGCGTATAAAAGCTTGCCCCGGTCGCGGCGGAGATTTCCGCAGCGGCCTCCCCGGCCTTGAGCGCGGCCGCGATAAAGCCTATCGAGGAATGCACGAGCCGATTGTCGCGACGGCCGAGCTCCACGCTCATGCCGTCCTGCGTGTAGGCCCGCACGTCCCTATCTCCGGCCTCTACCGCTTGGTTGTCCCCCTGCCCGACGTAGCGCTCGCCCGTGCCGGGCCAGCTCAGATCCGCACCGCTGACGTAGACCTTGGACGAGCCCAGCGCTTCGACAAGCCCAAGGCAGGCGATGAGCGAGCCCTCCACGCCGTCGCGCAGGACAAAGGAATTGGGCAGGAAGGCCTGCCCGAAGCTGGCGCGCAGGAACAGCCCGCGAAACAGCTCGGCCACGGGATGCACGTGGGCCGAGGACAGGCACACCAGCACGGTATTCTCCAGCCGGGGCACCCCTTCGTAAAACTGGCGCTGCTCCATGTTCGTGTCGTACTGGATCACGAAATCCGGCTCCACCCCGGCCTCCAGGCAGGGGCGCAGGGTCCGGGCGATGCAGATGACCAGACAGCGCTCGGCCAGCTCCGGCAGGCGCGGCAAAATTTCCTGAAGGGACGGCCCGGCCAGCAGGATCAGGGCGGGTCTGCCCGCGCCCAGGCCGCGCAGCTTGTCCGCCAGAGGGTAGCGCAGCAGCCAGGGGTAGTTGCGCAGCTGGCTCAGGCTCCTGGTCGGATCCTTGAGCGCGCCCATCAGCGAGGTCAGGGTCTGGTCCATCTCCGACATGGGTCTGCGGTGGAAAAAGGCGAGATAGACGCGGGCCAGGACATGCTTCTGGACCAGGAGCGTGGCCTGCGCCTCTTCCTTGTCCGCCTCGGCGGGAAGCACGAACAAGACCTTGCGCTCCCAGAATGCTTCGGGCAGCCGGGCGCACAGCTTGGCCGGATTGACGAATTGCAGCTTGGGAATGGAGAGGACGTGGCTGCGCGGAATCTTCGGGTCCACGTCCACCGGGCCGAGGGCGACCACGGTTTCCCCGTTCCACTCCGAAAGCGCCAGCCTGTCCGTTCGACATGCGGCAAGATTCATCCGATTCCTCTTTTACTCGCGGCCCGCAAGGACCGTCCTTCTTGTTTCAGCACGCACCGGGCGCGTATTCGCCCTGGAGCAGGTGCGCGGCGATGCGCTCGCCGGCTTTTCCATCCTGGTGCAAAAACGCCTTGTCCCGCAGCGCCCTTCGGGCCTCGGCCCACTCGTCCGCCCCGCCGGAGAGGACATGCTCCAGCGCGCGGAACAGGCTCGTCGCGTCGCGGCACTTGGGTCCGGGGCACATCTCCTCGAAGGGAAACTGGAATCCCCGGTCCACGGACATGTAGCTCTCGAAGTCGGCCCAGAAGAAGAGCACGGGCCGATCCATGAGCAAATACTCCGTGAATATGGAGGAATAGTCCGTGATCATCAAGTCCGCGAGGGGAAAAAACGGGTAGATGTCGCTGTCCGCGTTGCAAATGGTCACGTGCGGGGGCAGGTGGCCGATGCGCACGGGCACGCGGCCGTGGGGCTTGATCAGCAGGTGCGCGCCGCGCTTGCCGAAATAATCCGCGAAACGCTCGAAATCGAGCGCGTCCTGTGTCAGTGGATTGACGTCCGTGTCCCGGAACGTGGGCGCGAAAAGCACCACCGGGCCTTTCTTGCGGGCCTTGACCACGGCGGTGTAGGCCTCGCGGTCGCAGCCGACCATGCTCCAGGCGTCCAGCGGCCGGAAGAGCACGTCCGTGCGCGGGTAGCCCAGGGAGACGAATTCCCTGGCGTGCATGGACTTGCGGAAGACCTCGTCCGTGTAGAACGGCGAGGTGGAAACGATCAGGTCGTAGTCGCTGTGGTCCTCGATCAGGGTCTGGTCCTTGCCGGCGAGCACGGACGCGCCCGCGAGCTGGAATCCGATCTTCTTGTTGCCGACCCCGTGCCAGAGCTGGACCTGCCGCGCCCCCTCGATGAGCGGATAGTAGAGATGGTTGCGGAAGCTGATGGCCTCGACCACCACGGTCCCGGCGCGGGGAAGGATGTCCACGGCCTCGGGCGAGGGATGGAAGACCACGGGCAGCTTGGCCGCGCGCAGCTCCTTGTAGTCGGCCTTCTCCTGGGTCAGATACCAGCACTCCAGCTCGGGGTGGTGCTTCAGGAAATGCAGGAAGAGGTATTTCGTGTTTCCGGCGAAACCGCCGCGTCCGCGTCCGATGAACACGTAGACGCGCTTCGACTTGGGCGTGCGGTTGCCCACGATCGTATACTGCGCCCTGATCTTGACGTATTTTCGCAAATACTCGTCGAGCCCTTCGTTCCCCATCGCTTCCCCTCCGGCCGGGCGCGCCCCAGGCCCGCGCCCCGCTTGTCGGTTAATTGTCCGTTCCGGCGGAGCGTTGCACAGGGCGTGCCGCGCTGTCCAGAAAGCGGGGCCGGGAAAACGACGACGCCTCCAAAAAGCCGCCCCCGTGCGCGGCACAGGAGCGGCTCGCCTGCCGCGGGCCGATCCGGATTCCGAATCCGCCCTTCGGGTTTCCGGCTTATTTCTTGGCTGCGGACTTCTTCCCGCTCTTTTTCTTGTCCTCGTCCTTGTCCTTGCCGAACTTCTGGATGGCCTCGGCCATTTCCAGGAGCTTGGCGTCCGCGAGGCCGAAGATGGAATTCTTGGGGTACTTGCCGTTCTTGCCCCGGCTGCCCGCGGGCTTGCCCATGAGCAGCTCGGCCCCGTCCTCGATGCGGGCCACGGCCCAGACGTTGAAGCGGCCCTGGTCCACGGCGTCCACCACTTCCTGGCGGAGCATCAGATCCTTGACGTTGGCCTTGGGGATCATCACGCCCTGCCTGCCCGTCAGTCCGGCGCTCTTGCAGCAGAGGTAGAAGCCCTCGATCTTCTCGTTGACCCCGCCGATGGGCTGGACCTCGCCCTTCTGGTTCACGGAGCCGGTCACGGCGATGTCCTGGCGGATGGGCAGGCCGGAGAGGCTGGAGAGCAGCGCGTAAAGCTCGGTGCTGGAGGCCGAGTCGCCGTCCACCCCGCCGTAGCTCTGCTCGAAGGCGATGGACGCGGCCAGGGCCATGGGCTTGTCCTGGGCGAACATACGCCGCAGCCAGCCCGCCAGGATGAGCATGCCCTTGTTGTGGGTGGGGCCGGAGAGGTCGGCCTCGCGCTCGATGTTGATCAGCCCTTCCTTGCCCAGGCTGGTCACGGCGGTGATGCGCGAGGGCTTGCCGAACATGTGGTCGCCCATGGAATAGACGGCCAGGCCGTTGATCTGCCCGACCTCTTCGCCGTCCGTGCTCACGAAGAGCGAACCCCGGTCGATCATCTCCTGGAGCCGCTCCTCCACCTGGTTGGAGCGGTAGATCTTGGCCTCGATGGCCTTTTCCACGTGCTCGGCGGTGACGGCCGCGCAGCTCTCGCACTGGTCCGCGAAGTAGGCGGCCTCGTCCACGAGGTCGGCCAGGTGCGGGAAGAAGGTGGAGATCTTTTCCTGGCGGCCGGACATGCGCACGGCGCGCTCCGTCACGCGGGCCACGGCCGAGGCGTCGAATGGCTTGAGGCCGCGCTTGTCCGCCACGCTGCGGATGAACCGGGCCACCTGGAGCACGCGCTCGTCCGTGCGGTCCATGCTCGTCTCGATGTCGGCCCGGACCTTGAATATCTTGTGCGTGTCCGGGTCGTAGCGGCGCAGCATCTGGTAGAGGTAGGGGTCGCCCATGACCACGACCTTGACCTGCATGGGGATGGATTCCGGCTTCAGGCCCGTGGCCGTCAGGAAATAATACGGGTCAAAGGTCTGGATTTCGATTTCCTCGGTCTTCAGGGAGCGCTTCAGCGTCTGCCAGACGCCCGGCTCCATGATCGCGTCCATGAGGTTGAGCACCAGAAAGCCGCCGTTGGCCTTGACGAAGGAACCCGCCTTGATCTTGGTGTAGTCCGTGCGCCAGCCGCCGTTGCGGTCCATGATCCGCTCGATGGACCCGAAGAGGTTGCGGTAGGTGGGGTAGGATTCGATGATCACGGGCGGGCCGTCCTGCTCGGAATTGTCCACCAGCAGGTTGACCTGATAGGGGTGGAAGACCACCTCGGGCGGCGGGGCCATCATCATCATGGGCCCGGCCTGCTGGGGCCGCGCGCCGAGCATCTTGATGGTGTCCAGGTTCTCGACCATGTCGTCGAGCACGGCGTCCACGTAGCGCGCGACCTTGGCCTCCTGCTCGTCCTTTTCGCCCTTTTCGTCCGTATCGTCCTTGCCCTCGCCGCAATACTCCTCCCGCAGCGGGCGGATGTATTCCTTGGCCAGGGCCAGGAACATGAGCCGGTCCACCTCCTCGCTCTTCTCCTTGACCTCCTTGTTCAGCCGCTTGACCTCGATGACGATGTGGTCCAGCTCTTCCTTGATCTCGCTGCGCCGCTTCTTGAGCCGTTCCAGCTCCTCCGCCGGAAAACGGCCCTTCTCGACCATCTCCTCGACCTCGACCATGCGCTTGGGCTCGCCGTCCACCAGGGGCACGACGTCGGGCCGCTGCACCGGGCCCATCTGCATGTTGACCACCACCAGGTCCGTGTCCTTGACCTTGTCTTCCACGGCCTTGTAGAACTCGCGGACCTGCTTTTCGTGGGCCTCCATGATCTGGTTCTTGCGCCCGATGTATTCCTCGGACTCGAAGAGCTGGGGAACCTCCTTCTTGATGCTCTCCAGGAAGTCGTGCATGCCCTTCTTGAACCCCGCGCCCCGGCCCGCGTCGAAACGGAGCAGGATGGGCGATTCCGGATGCTTGAAATTGTTCACGTAGCAGAGGTCGTCCGGCACGCCGTCGCCGCCGGAAAGCTCCTTGAGCAGCTTCTTGACCGTGAACATCTTGCCCGTGCCCGCCGGGCCGGTGACGAAGATGTTGTATCCCTTGCGGTCCATGCCCATGCCGAAGCGGAACGCCTCCACCCCGCGCTGCTGGCCGACGATGTCCGCCAGGGGTTCGAGATCATCCGTGCTCTTGAAGGACAACGACGCCGGGTCCAGACGCCACCGCAGATTTTCCAGTGCCACTTTGTGCTTGTCGGTTGTGGACGGCATTCAATCACTCCTTGACGATGTCGATGCTTCGGCATTGGTTGTCCGTGCACTTGGGCAGGACGACCCGCAGGGTTCCTTCCTTGTGGACGGCCTTGACCTCGCCGGGCAGCACCCGGCAGGGCAGGCCGAGATGGCGCGTGAAGCGCTCCTCCCTGCGGCCCTCCGGGCCGGCCACTTCGCGGCGGCCGGATATTTCCAGGCCGTACTGCGTGACCTTCACTTCCATGTCGTCCGGGCAAAGGCCGGGCACGGCCAGCCGCACGCGGATCTCCCGGTCGTCCTCCTCCACTTCCATCTCTTCCTGGCAAAAGGTGCCGGGCAGGCCGTAATCGATGCACAGGCTCTCGAAAAGCCGGTTCATGTCGCGCTTGAGCCTGTTGATCTCCCGGCTGCTCCAGATTTTCAGGTCGGGCATGTTTCGGACCTCCTTGCACGTCCCGTTGCAGGGCCATGGACCACCAAGTCCCATTATCAAATCCTCGAATAAATACCAAGCCGAAGAGTGATTTTTCTCATGCGTCGCCGGGCCGGGGCGCAAAAAAAGCCCCTGGCGCGCGCTGCGGCAGGGGCTGGTTCGCGGTCCCGCATGATCGGGGCGGCGGCGCTGATTCGCGGCTCACTCCACCGAGGCGAAGCGCTCGGGCACGGCCTGGCAGACCGGGCAGCGCTCCGGGGCGACGCCCTCGGCCACGAAGCCGCAAACCGTGCAGACGTGATAGGCTGCGGGTTTTTCCTCGTCCAGCTTGCGCGCGAGCCCGGCGTGGTTCAGGGCCGTGCGCCGGAACTGGTCCAGAAATCCTCCGGCCGGGCCGGGACAGCTCGCGAGGCAGTCCAGCGCTTCCTTGTAGTGCGCGGCGGATTTCTCCAGGGAGTCGAGAAGCTCCGCGAGGTTCTCCCCGGTGCTCTCGACCTTGCCGCGCAGGATCATCAGGCACTTTTCCGCATGAACCTTCTGGGCCACGCCCAGAGCCTTGAAGAGCCGCTCGGCCTGGAGCAGTCCCTCGGAGCGCGCCTTGAGCGCGGCGATTTCCGAGCGGGCCGCCGCAGCGGATTCGTTCACAAAAGCCTCGGCCAGTCGCTGAATTCCGTTTCCTTGCATGTCGTCTCCATATGCGCCTTGAGTTCCTCGCCCCTGCCGGGGCGCTGCTCGGCAAAGCCTACGCCCGAGGCCCGGACTTGCCAACCTCCCCTGGCGGGCCTCGCCCGCGTCCGCACGCGTTGCCCGCCCCTGGGAATTCTGCTATCGGGGATTTTCCGGATTTCGTCCGGACCGCCAGGAGATTTCCATGCGCTCGCCATCGCCATACCCGCCCCAACCCGCCCCGCGCCTCGGCTATTGCCTGGGCCTTTGCCTGGGCCTGCTCCTGGCCGCGGCGCAGGCATCGGCCATGGGGCCGCGCCCGGACGAGCTGCCCCGCTTCGCGGGCGACCCCCAGAGCACCGTCTATGAAGGATATTCCTCGGCCAGGGAGGGCAAACTGCTCAGCTACACCCTGGTGGTCCAGTTCTCGGGCTGCCCGGACCGCGCCGACTTCGACCTGGAGCTGGACGCGGACCGGCCCGTGGCCATGCTGCCCGGCGTGGAGCAGCTGGACCGCGACGAAACCTGCCTGCGGATCACGGACATCTTCCGGGGAAAGGACGCCGAAACCCTCCGGGGACGCCTGGGCGGCTGCGAACGCGGCGGCCTCGCCGCCACCATTCCCGTGGACTGCCCCGAAGGCTGCTCCCCGCCGGAAATCCTGCTCCGGCACGGCTGCGCCCACGCCGAAGCCTGGATCGCGGGCCAGCCGCAAATCATGGACAACCGCACGGCCCCGCGCAACCTCGGCTGGATCGGTGGCCCGCAGCACACCCTGGTGGGCTTCCACTTTTCCGACCTGCGGCCCGGCCCGCTCCAGATCGCGTTCAGCCGCGACCAGGACGCGGACGTGGAAGTGATCGCGGTGAATTTCGTCAGCGACCCGGAAGCCGAGCACACGGCCAGGGTGGAATCCCTGGGTGCCGAGGACAACGTCTATTCCGCCGTGGTCCATGCGCCCGGCGAATACGAAATGCTCCTGCTGCTCTCCAGCGGGGAGCCCCTGGACCGCGTGGAGGGCAGGGTTTCCCCGCCCGCGCCCTTCGTGCCTTCGAGCGCGCCCACGGACTACGCCGCGGCAAGCGTGGCCAGGGACGCGCGCACGGACGGAGACGGCGGCTTCTCCTTTGCCGTGGACAACTGCGCCGGAGCCTGGGCGCGGCGCAACGGGCTTTGCCCGGAGCGCGCCGAGGCCAGGGAAAACGCACAATGACCGGACCGCTCCTGGGAGCGCACATGTCCGTTTCCGGCGGGCTGCACAAGGCCGTGGAGCGCATCCGCTCCGTGGACGGCACGGCCTTGCAGATCTTCACGCGCAACCAGCGCCAGTGGAAGGCCGCGCCCGTGTCCGGCGAAGAAGCCGCGCAATGGAAGCGCGCCGTGCGCGACTGGGGGCCGTATCCCGTGGCCTCCCACGCCTCCTACCTCATCAATCTGGCCAACCCGGACCCGGACAAGGCGGAACGGAGCGTCAACGCCTTCGCGCAGGAGCTGCTGCGCTGCGCCGCGCTGGAGATTCCCTTCGCGGTCATGCATCCCGGCTCGCACCTGGGCGCGGGCGTTGCCGAGGGGCTGGCCGCCTTTGCCGTGAACCTGGACCGCGCCTTGGAACTGGCAGGAGAGCTGGCCCAGGAACCGGCTCAAAAATTGGACGGCAACAAGGCCGAATCCGTTTCCGTGCTCCTGGAAACCACGTCCGGCCAGGGCACCAACCTCGGCGCGGACTTCGCGCACCTCGCCGAGATCATGGAACGTTCCCGCCACGCGCATCGCCTCGGCGTCTGCCTGGACACCTGCCACGTCTTTGCCGCCGGGTACGACCTGCGCACGCCCGAAGCCCTGGGCGCGACCCTGGACGAGCTGGACCGGGCCGTGGGCCTTGCGCGGCTGCGCTTCGTGCACGTCAACGACAGCAAGACCCCGCTCGGCTCGAAAAAAGACCGCCACGAGCACATCGGACAGGGCGAGATCGGCCTTTCCGGCTTTGCCGCGCTGATGAACGAGCCTCGCCTCGCCGGGCTGCCCCTGGTGCTGGAAACGGACAAGGAGGACGACCTGGCCGACGACGTGCGGAACATGAACATTCTGCGAGGGCTCACCCGCTGATTTTTCGCGTTTTTTGATGACGCAGTCCCCCTTCGTATCGTATAAGCAGTGAAGAGGACACACTATCGTCAGGATGGACCGTGCGAATTCTGCTTGTCGAAGACAATCTGCTCAATGCCCTGGCGTTGAAACGCATTCTCGAACGCCGGGGGCATGAGATCCTGCACGCCGACGGCGGGCGGAAAGCACTGGAAATACTCGATTCCTCCGGCTTCGACCTCGTGCTCATGGATCTGATGATGCCGGACATGGACGGCTACGAAACCGCGCGGCGCATCCGCGGGATGGAAGGGGAGAAATCCCGCGTGCCCATCGTGGCGGTCACGGCCCTGCTGGCCTCGCAGGCCTTGGAGCGCTGCCTTCGGGCCGGGATGAACTCGTTTCTGACCAAACCCGTGGACGAGGAACATTTCCGGGACGTGGCCGAACGGCTCGGCCCTTCGCCCTGCGAGCCGTGAAGAACTCCGAAAACCGCATGGAGGGAACAGCTCTCCATTGAGACCACCATGCAAGGCAACCAGCTCAAATTCGACGTCTCCGAACAGCCCTCCTTTTTTCTCACGCTCTCGCTCGCGCTCACGCACGTCCTGCTGATCTTCGACGGCATCATCTTCGTGCCCAACGTGCTCGGCAAAACCGCCGGACTCGACCACGACGCCCTGCGCTTCATCACCTTCGCCACCATCCTCGTGGCCGCGCTCTTCACGTTTCTGCAGAGCCGACGAAAATCCAGAATCGGCGCAGGGTTCATCCTCTTCTGCGGCTCCTACAGCGCCTTCCTGGCCTGCTCTCTCGACGCCGTGAACATGGGCGGGCTGCCCCTGCTGGCGAGCATGTCCCTGCTCACGGTCCCGGTCATCTTCCTCTACACCTACTTCATACGCCACTTCCGGCACATCATCACCCCGGCCGTGGGCGGCGTGGTCGTGCTGCTCATCGCCATCTCCCTGGTGCCCATCGGCCTGGATCTCTGGGCCGGAGCGCCGGACACCCTGCCGGAGGTCCGCCTCGCCCGCCTGGGCGTGGGCGGGGTCACCGTGCTGATCCTGACCCTGCTGATGCTCTTCGGCAACGGCAAGCTCAAGCTCTGGAGTCCCATCCTGGCCCTGCTCGGAGGCTACGGAGCCGCCCTGGCCGCCGGGCTGCTGCATTTCGAGCATTCGGCCGGAGCGGCCTGGATCGGCCTGCCGCCCCTGGCCTGGCCCGGAATCGAAACCAACATCACCACGCTGCACACCCCGCTGCTCCTGGCCTTCGGCATGGCCATGATCGCCAGCATGATCGAGAACACAGGCAACATCATGCTCGTGCAGCAGATCTCGAAGCGCGAGTTCCGGCGGGTTTCCTACGATCAGGTCCAGGCCGGACTGTACGGCGACGGCCTGAGCAAGGTGGCGGCGGGTCTGCTGGGCACGGCCGTGCCTTCCATCTACTGCGACAACCTGCCCCTGATCGAAATCACCGGAGCCGCCTCCCGGCGCATCGGCACCTTCGGCGCGGCCATCCTGCTCGCCCTGGCCTTCATGCCCAAGATCAGCGGCATCATCCTGGACATGCCCGGCCCGGTCATCGGCGGCCTGCTCATCGTCATCGCCTCCATGCTCTTCCACGCGGGCATCGGCCTCGTGACCATGAACCGGCTCGGCAACCAGCACGGCATCATCCTCGGACTCGCGCTGACCGTGGGGCTCGTGGCCGAGAGCGGCAGCTACTTCCCCGGCGTGGTTCCGGCCTCCCTGGCTCCTCTGCTGGAAAACAGCGTGGCCGTGGGCGGGTTCACCGCGTTCTTTCTGAGCACCCTGGCCTACCTCGCGCCCAAGAAGAGCGTGCAGGGCAGCTTTCGCGCCGTGCCCGGCGAGCTGGCCGGCGTGCAGGAAATGATCGCCGCCGGGCAAAAACGACTCGGCATCTCCGACCAGGACATGATGCGCCTTTCGCTCTGCTGCGAGGAGGTCTTCATGCACATGGCCGGGCCGGACGCCGGAGCCGTGGAGGACGAGGAACGCAGGCTGACCCTGCGCGTTTCCAGAACCGAGGACGGCATCTTCACGGAGGCGGCCTGCGGACACAAGATGGACGACATCAACAACTTCGCACCGCCGGACAGCCTGCTGCTGGCGCGGCCGGAAGAACTCCAGCAGCTCGGCCTGCTGCTCTTCTCGGAATTCGCCCGCGAGCCGAAGCACGTCGAGATTTCAGGCTACTCCTACATCTCCTTCCTGCTCTGAGCCGGGCCGGGGGCGCCCGCACGGCCCGCCGCCGCACAGCGAAAAGGGCCGCACGCCTCGTCGACGTGCGGCCCTTTCGGCTTGCATTCTCCGGTGAGGGCGTCAGCTCCGGGTGCGGACGCGGCGCAGGCCCGCCAGGCCGAGCAGCCCGGATCCGAGCAGCCAGACCGCGCCGGGAATGGGCGTGGGCAGGGTGCCGTCGAAGGGAGCGTAGTTCTGCTGGGCAGGCCCGGACCAGGACGAAGCCACGGTCTGGCCGTAGATCACGCCGTTCTGCGCGTCCACGTGCGCCAGGGGGGCCAGGATGCTGCCTTCCACGGCCACGCCGGAAATGATCAGGTTCGTGGCCTCGTAGAAGTTGAAGAGCACCTTCTCGTTCCTGTCCGAGAAGGCCTGCATGCCCATGTTGGTGAAGCCCGAGTTCGCTCCGGACACGTTCACGACCACGGTGGCCCCGTCCGCCACGCCGCTGAAGGTCAGGTTGTCGGCGTCGAGAAGCTGCTGCCCGTCCAGGTTGAAGACCTCGACCGTGGCGCCCGTGCCCACCAGGGTGACGGTGCCCCACTGGTAGGTGGAGCTGCCCGTGGCGGCCGCCTGGGACAGGCTCTGGGACAGGGAGGTGAGCTGGGCCTGGGCCGAGGAGAAGCTGAAGGGCAGGGTCGCTCCGGTGTAGGTCTCGCCGTCGGAGAGGTCGTAGCCCGGACCGTACAGGGAGCCGCCCACGCGGATGTCGCCGTTGTAGACCCGGCCTCCGGTGTAGGTCAGGTCGCCGCCGACCACGAGCACGTCGCCCGAGCCGGAGGAGAGCTTGTCGCCCACGCTGTAATGCTCGAGCACGGCGTTGCCGCCCACGGCGAGCTTGCCCTCGGTATCCGAGGATCCCTGAAAATCGTTGAAGATGAAGGTATTGAAATCTCCAGCAACGCCGAGCCCGTAGCTGTCGGCCTGGGCCGAAGCCGCAGCCAGGACCAGCAGGGCCGCGAGCAGCAGGGGGGTGATGATCTTCTTTCTGTCCATGACTTCCTCCGGAGGGTTATGGCGGTAACGCCTCGGGTTCTTCCGTTTATAAGAATGTACGCGGACCGATGCGGATCAACCATCGGTACAAAGTATGATTTTAGGGACAGGAAAAAACCTCCGCTCCGTCCCAAGAGGGAATCGGAAGCAAATACCGGGCCGCAGGCGACGCCCGGCCCCTTTTCCCGCAGCGGGGAGACGGAACATCGGCTTCGGGCGTTGCGCCGGACCCGGCAACCTGCGATAGTCGCCTGGGGGAACCGCACGGGACAACGTCAATCCGGAGGGAAAGATGAAACGACTGCTCATTCTCGCGCTGCTGCTGGCCGCGGCAGCGATCTATTTCGGCGTGGTCACCGTGCGCAGCGGCGACGGCGAGTTTTCCGTCAAGCTCAACGAACAGAAGGCCGGAGAGGTCGTGGACACCCTCAAGCAGAAGGCCGGAGAGCTTCAGGACATGGTCAAGGACAAAAAATAAGGGAAGCCGCCCGGCGGCGGCCTCCCTCGTTCCGGTCGTCCTGGTCCGGCCCGGCCGCTACTCGACCTCGGCCAGACGCTTCTCGAACGCGGGCAGCGCGGGCTTGCCGTCCGCGGTGGTCACGCCCTCGAACCAGGGGCGGTAGATCTCCGGATGGCGCTTGACCCATTGCAGGCCCGCCTTTTCCGTGCCGAGGTTGTCGCTCTTGCTCATCTCGGTCATGATCTGGTTCATCATGCTCACCGGGAAGGTGAAGTTCTTCAGGAACCGCGTCACGTTGGGCATCTCCTGCGGAAAGCCGGCGCGCACGTTGGTGTAGACCGTGGCCGTGCCGTCGTTGCCGCCGAAGGTTTCCGCCGTGCTGCCCGTGAGATAGCGCATGTCGATGCGCTCGTTCATGCTGTGCGGGGCCCAGCCCAGGAACACGATCCAGCGCTTCTCGCGCACCGCGTCCTGCACCTGCGCGAGCATGCCCGCCTCGCTGGAGGGCACCAGCTCGAACCCGCCCAGCCCGAACATGTCCTTGTCGATCATGGCCTGGATGATCTCGTTGCCGTCGTTGCCCTCTTCAATGCCGTAGATCTTGTGGTCGAGCTTGTCGGCGTATTTGGCGATGTCCGAAAAATCCTTGAGCCCGGCCTCCTGCACATAGGCGGGCACGGCCAGCGTGTATTTCGCGCCGGTCATGTTCGCCACCAGGTTGACCACGGAGCCGTCGTCGAAGAACTGCTGCGCGATGCTCTGCATGGAGGGCATCCAGTTGCCCAGGAACACGTCCGCCTCGTTCATGGACATGGCCTTGTAGGCGATGGGCACGGACACCAGCAGGTTTTCCGCGTCGTAGCCCAGGCTCCTGAGGATGTTCACCCCCAGCTCGGTCTTGACCGTGACCCCGGTCCAGCCCACGTTCACGAAGCGCACGGACTTCCCGGCCAGGGCCGTGCCGCTCAGGAGCAGCGTGGCGGCGAAGGCGGCCACCACGATCAATCGTTTCATTTTCTGGACGCAATACATAAAATCTCCTCGGTTGCTGTTCCTCCGACCGAAGCCCGGGACCATCCCGCCCGCTCCGGGACCGGAACGCAAATGGGAGGACCGCGACGGCCCTCCCCTGCCCTTACGCCCCGAACCAGTTCAGGGGCTTGTTGGCGTGATTCTGATAGACGTGCTTGACCTCGGTGTACTCTTCGAGTCCGATGCGGCCCAGCTCGCGGCCCAGGCCGGACTGCTTGTAGCCGCCCCAGGGAGCCTGCACGAAATAGACATTGAAGTCGTTGACCCAGACCGTGCCGAAGCGCAGCGCGCGCGAGACGCGCCGGATGCGGTCCGGGTCGCGGGTCCAGAACCCGGCGGACAGGCCGTAGACCGTGGCGTTGGCCCGCTCCACGACCTCCTCCTCGGAGTGGAAGCGCTCCACGCTGATGACCGGGCCGAAGACCTCCTCCTGCACGATGCGCATGTCGTTTTCGCAGTTGTCGAACAGGGTCGGCAGGTAGAACCAGCCCTCTTGCAGCGCGGGGTCGTCCGGGCGCGCTCCGCCGCAGCGCAGGCGCGCGCCCTCGGCCGCGGCGATGGCCACGTATTCCTCGACCTTGGCCAGGTGTTCCGGCGAAATCACCGGGCCCATCTGGGTCTTGGGGTCGAAGCCGCTGCCCAGCCGGATCTTGCGGATGCGGGCTTCCAGGGCGTCCACGAAACGATCATGGATGCCGTCCTGGACCAGCAGCCGCGCGCCGGCAGAGCAGATCTGCCCGGCGTGGAAAAACACGGCGTTCAGGGCGTGGTCCAGGGCCAGGTCGAAGTCCGCGTCGTCGAAGACGATGTTCGGGTTCTTGCCGCCCAGCTCCAGGGCCATCTTCTTGACGTTGCCGCTGGCGGCCCGGATGATGCGCTTGCCCGTGTCGATGCCGCCCGTGAAGGAGATCAGGTCCACGTCCGGGCTTTCGGAGAGTTCCGCGCCCGCGCGGGAGCCGGGTCCGAGCACGGTGTTGACCACTCCGGCGGGCACCCCGGCCTCCTCGCACAGCTCGGTGATCTTGATGGTGGTCAGCGGGGTGATCTCGCTGGGCTTCATGACCAGGGTGCAGCCCGCGGCCAGGGCCGGAGCCAGCTTCCAGGAAGCCTGGAGCAGCGGATAGTTCCAGGGCGAAATCTGCCCGCAGACGCCCACGGGCTCGCGCACCACCAGGCTGGTCGAATCCGGATTCGGCGACTCGATGACCTCGCCGCCGTCCTTGTCCGCCAATCCGGCGAAGTAGCGGAAAATGCCCGCCACGTCGTCCATGTCCCAGCGGCTTTCCTCCAGGGTCTTGCCCGTGTCCAGGGTTTCCAGCCGGGCCAGCTCCTCGCGGTCGCGCTCCACCAGGTCGCCGATGCGGCGGACCACGGCGGCCCGCTGCACCGCGGGCAGACCCGGCCAGTCGCCGTGGTCGAAGGCCCGGCGGGCGGCGGCCACGGCGGCGCGGGCGTCTTCCCTGTCGCCGTGGGGCACCCGCGCGATCACGGAGCCGTCAAAGGGGTTGCGCACTTCGGTGGTTTCGCCGGAAGCGGCCTCGACCCACTTCCCGTCCAGATACATCCTGCGCTCCATCACGCTCTTCTCGCTCATGCGTTCTCCTTTGCGGATTCGTGGCGGTAATACCCATACTCCTCCGGGGCGCAGGGCGTGTTGCCCAGGATGAGGTCCGCGGCCTTCTCCGCGATCATCATCACCGGGGCGTAGATGTTGCCGTTGGTGATCGAGGGCATGATCGAGGCGTCCACCACGCGCAGGTTTTCCACGCCGTGCACGCGCAGCTCGGCGTCCACCACGGACATGTCGTCGTAGCCCATCCTGCACGTGCAGCTCGGATGGTAGGCGCTCTCGCCCTCGCGGGCCACGAAGTCCAGGATCTCCTCATCGGTCTGGACGCGCTCGCCCGGAGCCAGCTCCGCTCCCCGGAACTCGTCGAAGGCGGGCTGAGTCATGATCTCCCGCGTCTTGCGGATGGCCTCGACCCACTCGCGGCGCTCCTGCTCCGTGGAAAGGTAGTTGAAGAGGATGGACGGATATTCCAGCGGGTCCGCGCTCTTGAGCTTCACGTGGCCGCGCACGTCCGTGTTCATGGGGCCGACGTGGACCTGGTAGCCGTGGCCCTCGTTGGGCGCGGAGCCGTCGTAGCGGATGGCGATGGGCAGGAAGTGGTACTGGATGTTGGGATACTTGACCCGGTCGTTGCCCCGGATGAAGCCGCCCGCCTCGAAATGGTTGGTGGCGGCCGCGCCCTTGCGGCGGAAGAGCCAGTCGAAGCCGATCTTGGGCTGGTTCCACCACTTCAGGGCCGGGAACATGCTCACGGGCTTCTTGCAGGCATACTGGACGTACAGCTCCAGGTGGTCCTGGAGATTCTCGCCCACGCCGGGCAGGTCGTGGACCACGTCCAGGCCCAGGGCGCGCAGCTCGTCCGCGTTGCCCAGGCCGGAAAGCTGCAAGAGCTGGGGCGAGTTGATGGCGCCGCCGCAGCAGATGATCTCGTTGCCGTAGACCTTCTCGACCTTGCCGCCCCGGCGGAACTCCACGCCCACGGCGCGCTTGCCGGAAAAGAGAATCCTGGTCGCCTGGGCCTTGCAGCGCACGGTCAGGTTGGAGCGGTTCTTGACGGGATGCACGTAGGCGCGGGCCGCGTTCCAGCGCCGGCCCCGGTAGGTGGTGCGGTCGAAGCGTCCGAATCCTTCCTGCTGGCGGCCGTTGACGTCCTTGGTCAAGGGATACCCGGCCTGCTGCACGGCCTGGAAAAAGGCCTCGAAGAGCGGGTTTTCGCATTCGGGCGTGGTCAGGTAGAGCGGACCGCCCAGGCCCTGATACTCGTCGGACCCGGACAGACGGTACTCGAAGCGCTTGAAATAGGGCAGGCAGCGGGCGTAGTCCCAGTTCTCCAGGCCCTCGTTCTTCGCCCACTTCTCGTAGTCCATGGCGTTGCCGCGAATGTAGATCATGCCGTTGATGCAGCTGGAGCCGCCGAGCACCTTGCCGCGCGGCTGGTAGATGCGGCGGTTGTGCATGTAGGGTTCGGGCTCGGACTCGTACCACCAGTTGTAGAAGCGTCCCGCAAGGGGATAGGTCAGGGCGGCGGGCATATGGATGCGGAAATCCAGGCGATGGTCCGTCCGTCCGGCCTCGAGCACGAGCACCTCGTGCTTGGGGTTGGCGCTGAGCCGATTGGCCAGCACGCTTCCGGCAGAGCCGCCGCCCACGATGATGAAGTCATATTGCTTGTTGCGCATGGTTCTCCTGGTTCGTTGTTATCATTTCCCGTTGCGGCCCGGACGCGCGCGCCGGGGCCGTCTGTTCCTTGCTCATTCGGCGTTCTTCGCCCCCAGGAACGCTTTCCCGGCGGGGCGTTCGCCCTCGCGCTCCTGCACGCGGCGGCGCAGCAGCGCGTAGTGAAATCCTATGCTGTTCAAGGCCCGGAGAGGGTCGGCCGCGGCAATGGCCCTGGCCGTCTCGGTCCAGTTGGCCACGGTCTTTTCCGCATAGCCCGCGTCCTCGTAGAGGGCGTAGTCGTGGGAGCTGAAGCCGAGCTGCACCGCGCGCATGATCCATTCGAAGATGGGGTTGCCCGCCATGGTGGCGAGCATGATGTTCAGCTCGCGGTCCATTTCCCCGACCCTGGCGAAGTCGGGATTTTCGCACTTCACCTCCCGCTCGAGCGCCTCGGCCCCGGCCACCAGCGCGTCCTTGGCTTCCTGCGGGGCGCGCGTCAGGGCCAGCATGGTGATGGTCCTGTCCACGCTCTCGCGGAACTCAATCAGATCCTGGGTGCCGACATGGTTCTGGCGCAGGAACAGGGCCAGGGACTCGCTGACGTTGGAAACCTCCATCTGCTTGACGTAGGCTCCGCCCTTGGCGCCCTTGCGCACCTCGAGCAGGCCCTTCTGGCGCAGGGCGCTGATGGCTTCGCGGATGACGCCGCGCCCGGTGCCGAACTGCTCCTGGAGCACGCGCTCGCTGGGCAGGCTCGCTCCGGGAGCGATCCTGCCGCCCACGATGGCGGCCTCGATCTGCAGGGCCACGTCCTCGCTGGCGCGGCCGGACCGGGCAGGCAGAAACAGCAGGTCGGTTTTGCTTTCGTTCATGTTCCCCTCTCAAGGTCTGACCATTCCGCGCTGGTTCCGGCAGGATGTTCCGGAGCGCGGAGCAGCGGCGAATAGAAAATATTCTTAAATTCTGTGGCGATCACAAAAGTCGCGGCACTTATTTCGAGCGCACGCGGCAGCGTCCGCCTCAATGGTCCGACCATTAAATGCCCTACCATTTACCCCTTGTCAACCCCGTCTCTTCCCGCAAGGCGGCGGCGCTTCAGGGGAACGGAGCAACATGCCGGAATTTGGCCACAAGAAGCTGCGAATCCCTTTGCGCGGAAGCAGCGCGCACGTCTGCGCGAAAACGCAGAGCAAGGGTGAATGGTCGGATTCTTGCCCGGCTCCTGCGCGGGAAAAGAACGCCCGCCAGAAATGAACAGGCCCCGCCCCCCAGGGACGGGGAGCGGGGCTTCCGCGCCGGGCCAATGCCCGCCGGGCCGAGCGACCCCGGCTAGGACAGCGGCTCACGGCTGCGGTCGCGCATCCAGAAAAGCACGCCCACCGCCACCAGGCTCCAGCCCGCCATGAGCAGGGCCGGGGCCAGGGGATTGGCCGTGACCCGCGCCAGCCAGGTGGCCAGCATGGGGGTGGAGCCGCCCACCACGCCCATGCCGAGGTTGAAGGAGATGGAATAGCCCGAAAGGCGGTCGCGCGTGGGGAAAAGCTCCACGAACAGGGCCGGGGCCACGCCGCAGGGAACGCCCATGAGCAGGCCGAGCAGGAGCTGGGCCACGGCCACGGACGCGCCCCCGGCGAGCATCCAGCGGTGCAGGGGCCAGGCCGCGAGCAGGGCCGCGCCGAAAACGCACATCAGCAGCGTCCGGCGGCGCAGCAGCCGGTCCGAAAGCAGGCCCGCCAGCGGCACCACCAGCAGGACCACGGCCGAGGCCGCGGTGTTCCAATGCTGGGCGGTTTCCAGAGGCACCCCGCCGTATTCCTTGAGCCAGGTGGGCACGTAGACCAGGGAGAGATAGAAGACCGCGCCGTAGGCCGAGGCGAAGAGCGTGCCCTGCACGGTCTGCTTGAGATTGACCGTGACCGCCTCGCGGATGGGCGATTCCTCGCCCCGGCCCTCGGCGTGGCGGGTGAAATGTTCGGACGCAGGCAGGCGCGTGCGCATGCCGATGGACAGCGCGCCCAGCAGGGCCGCGAAAAGAAACGGCAGCCGCCAGGCCCAGGCCGCGACCTGATCCTGGCTGAACAAGGCCGAGGTCAGGGCGGCCATGCCCGATCCGAGCAGCATCCCGGCCACGCTGCCCACGTTGGCGAAGCTGCCGGAAAGGCCCCGCCGCCCCTGGGGCGCGGTCTCCACGAGATAGGTCGTGGAGCTGGAAAACTCGCCGCCCACGGACAGGCCCTGGATCAGCCGGATGGCCACCAGGAGCACGGCGGCCCAGCGGCCGATGCTCTCGTAGGTCGGCAGCAGGCCGAGCCCCACGGTGGGCACGGTCATCAGGATCACGGAGAGCAGCATGGCCCGGCTGCGGCCGGCGGTGTCGCCTATCCAGCCGAACAGGGCCGAGCCCAAAGGGCGCATCACGAACCCGGCCGCGAACACGCCGTAGGTCGCCAGCAGGGAGGCGGTCGCGTCGTGCGAAGGGAAGAAGCGCTGGGAGAGAACCGACGCCATGAATCCGTAGAGCGCGAAGTCGTACCATTCCATGACGTTGCCCAGGGTTCCGGCGATCAGCGCCGTTCCCCGGCGGTCCTTCCGGAGATGAAAAACCACGAGAAAAACCTCCTTGTGTTTGCTGCCGGGAGCCTAACACAAGAATCCGGCTGGGGAAAATCACGGAGGGGAAAGCATTGTCCGGGACTTCCGGCCGCGCCTCAGCGCACCAGAGGCAGCTCCTGCCAGTGCGTGGTGTATCGCCGGGAGAGCTTTTCCTGGCGCATGTGCCATTCCCGGCTCCCGACCCCGGAGGCGGCCAGGCGCAGCGCGTCGCGGCTGTAGCGGGAATTGACCGCGTCCACCGCGCGCATCAATGCCCGCCGCCGCTCCAGCTCTCCGGCGTCCGGCTCCAGCAGGGAGCACTGGCGTCCCTTTTCCGGCACGAGGTCGAGCAGGAGCACTCCGGCCTTCTGGTACTTGTAGCCCTTGCGGTAAAGCTTGCGCAGGATCTTCAGGGCCGTGGCCAGGAGCAGCGGCGTGTAGGCCGTGGGCGTTTCCAGGGGCAGGCAGGAGGCGGCCTCGTATTGCGGGTCCGAGGCGAAGCGGTTGGTCTCCACGAAGACCTGCACGGCGCGGGCCAGCAGACCGCGCCGCCGGAGCTTTTCTCCGGCGCTCTGCACGTAGGCGGCGAGGGCCTCCTCCAGGCTTTCCAGCCGGGAAATGCGCACCCCGAAGGAACGCGAGCAGGTGATGCTCCTGGCCGGGGGCGGGCCTTGCTCCAGGGGAATGCAGGGGATGCCGCGCAGTTCCAGCACGGTATGCAGCCCGCAGACCGTGAGCAGGCGGCGGGCCCGGCCCTCGTCCATGCCCTTGAGGTCCAGGGCGGTGCGCACGCCCAGGGCCGCGAGCTTGCGCGCGGAGCGGCGGCCGACGCCCCAGACGTCCACGGCCTCCACCCCGGCCAGGACCGCGTCCACGTCGGCCTCGTCATGCAGCAGCCGCACGCCTTCACACTCCGGCGACTTCTTGGCCACCCGGTTGGCCGCCTTGGCCAGGGTCTTGGTCCGGGCCAGCCCCACGCAGACAGGAATCCCGGTCCAGCGCCGCACGGTTTCGCGGATCGACCGGGACAACTCCAGCAGCCGGGCGAAATCGCCCTGCACGCGCAAAAAGGATTCGTCGATGGAATAGTGCTCGATTTCCGGGGAAAATCGGTTCAGGACGCGGTGCACCCGCGCGGACATGTCGCCGTAGAGCGCGTAGTTGGACGAGAAAACGCGAACGCCGTTGGCCCGGAAGAAGCGCTCGCGCTTGAAGGCCGGCTCGCCCATGCCGATGCCCAGGGCCTTGGCCTCGTTGGACCGGGCGACCACGCAGCCGTCGTTGTTGGAGAGGACCACCACGGGCCGCCCCTCCAGCGCGGGCTCGAAGACCCGCTCGCAGGAGACGTAGAAATTGTTGCAGTCCACCATGGCGTACAGGCGCGGGCACATCAGTATCTCCGGACCACGCCCGTGACCACGCCCCAGACGTGCAGCTCCTGGGCGGAACCGACCACGATGGGTTCGAAGGCCGGGTTTTCCGGCGCCAGCACCCAGCTGCCTTCGCGGAAGCGGAGCCGCTTCACGGTCAGCTCGCCGTCGAGCACGGCCACCACGATGCGGCCCGGCGCGGGGTCGCGCGAGCGGTCCACCACGAGCACGTCCCCGTCGTGAATGCCCGCGCCGAGCATGGACTCCCCGCTGACGCGGACCATGAAGGTGGCCGCGGGATTGCCCACGAGGTATTCGTTGAGGTCCAGGGCGCTTTCCACGTAGTCGTCCGCAGGCGAGGGAAACCCCGCGGCCACGGATGCGCCGTAGAGGGGCGCGCCGCCGGGTGCGGGCGCGGCTTTGGCCCTGCCCAGCAGCTCCACCCCGCCCCTGCCTGCCCGCGCATCGCGCGCCCTGTCCGTCCACTTCCAATCGCCCGCGCCCATCTCTCGCACCTCGTCTTGTCCCGGCCGGAACAGCCCGACCAGAAGGCGAGTCTACCAAAAACAAACAAATGTGCAACAACAGTTGACAAATGCCGGTCTATATTCGGAAATCATTCGAAAATCGACGAGGGCCGGGGGCGGGCAAAGACGGGGGCGGGCAAAGACGGCAGCGGGCCGCCTCGCGGATGCGGAGCGAAACCGCCGCCGCTCCGCGCAGGCCCGTGTCGGCAGGCGCGGACATGCCCGCAAATCATTCTTTCTAATTGCCTTCGCCGAAAGGGTCACCTAGGCGTTGGCGTGTGCACACCTTCCATCATGCGAGTGCGAACGAATGCAACGCGCTCGTGAAGGTTCCGCCCCCGGCCTCCCGCTTCTGCCGCGAGGGGAAAGGGGGCGGAGCCGATAGAATGCGTTTCGGGACTGTGGTTGAGCGGCTTTCGCAACACCTGACCCAGGAGAACTTCCGTGGAATACGTATTGCCCGTTGGTTTGCTGGTCGTGATCGTGATTCTGGCCGTGCGCTTTTTCGTGAAGCAAAACAAACAGTAGAACCGGACCCACGACGGGGCGCGTCTGCCGCGCGCCCCGCCCAGGACGGACCTCGTTCGCCCCGCCCGCTCCCGGAAGCGCGAAACGCCCCGCGGACCGCCGCTCCCGGCAATCCCCCCTGTTCATCACCCCCTATTCATCACCCCCTGGACATCCGCTGCGAACTCTGATTTCCTGCTTTCCTGCGGCACTTGACGGCTCATCTCCCTGCTTCGCACGGAACACACGCGAGGACGCGGCGGACCTTCCATGAAACACCACCCCCAGCGGCGCACGCCCGCGCGCCTTGCCCCGGCCACGGCAAAGCTCATGGCGGCTGTCCTGCCGGTTCTTCTGACGGCTGTGCTGTGCGGCTGCCTGGGAAGCGCTTCCGACTCCCGGCCCTCCGATTCACGAACGTCCCCGACCTGGACGCCCAAGGTCTGGACGGAATATCTGCTCCACGGCCCCACGGGCCAGGGCCTGCCGGACTTCTCCCAGGCGGGCTACGCCCAGGGCGACGCGCCGCTGCCCCAGCCCGCCGGGCCGATCTTCGATGCGGACGCGGCTCCGTTTCGCGCCGTGCCGGACGACGGCCAGGACGACACCGCTGCGATCCAGGCGGCAGCGGACGCGGCCGGAGCCGCAGGAGGCGGGGTGGTGCTTCTGCCGCGCGGCCGACTGCTGGTCCACTCCGCCCAGGACGGTCCCATCCTCCGCCTCTCGCGGAACAACGTGGTCCTGCGGGGTCGGGGTTCCGGCGCGGACGGCACCATCCTCCGCCTGGGCGCGCCCGGCCCGGCCGGCAAGGTGCGGCGGCTCGGCAGCGTGCCCGGCCAGGAGGAGGCCCGGCGCTTCGCCGCGGTTTCCGTGCTGGGCGACGAGTCCGGCCGCGAGCTGGCGCGCGTCACGCGGGACGCGGAGCGCGGAGCGCGGGAGCTTTCGGTTTCGGACGCCTCGGCCCTGAGGCCGGGCATGTTCGTGGTCGTCGAATGCGACGACGGTTCCGAAGAGGCCGCCGGAAACCTTGCCCCGCCCGCGCCGGACGCCCCGGACCTTCCGGCGCGGCTGACCCGCCCCTTCCGGCTGCTGCCGGAGCAGAGCGACACCTTCGGCCCCCTGGCCCGCCGCCTTTCCTGGATCGCCCTGGTGGAGGCCGTGCCGGACGCGCGCACCGTGCGCCTGCGACAGCCCCTGCGCTTCGACCTGCTCCTGCGCTACGCGCCGCGCATATCCAGCTTCGAGGGAGTCCGCGAGGTGGGCGTCGAACACTTGCGCATCGAAAGCGCCTGGCCCGGCGGCTATCGCCACCACAAGCCCTACGAGGAAAACGGCGTCGCGGTGCGCAGCGCCAGGGAGCAGGACTACCTCTGGAACGGCGTCTGGATCAGCGGCGCGGCGAACTGCTGGGTCCGCGACGTGGTCTTCCGCGACCTGACGCAGGGCGTCATCCTCAGCCGCGCGGCCCACGTCAGCGTCGAGGACGTCCGCTTCGAGGGACACGACGGCCACGCGGGCGTGACCTTCGGCTGGAGCAACGACAATCTTCTTGCGCGGGCCGTGTTCCAGGGCCGCTTGGTCCACCCCGTGACCGTGACCATGACCGCCTCGGGCAACGTGGTCACGGACTGCGAAACGCGCTACCAGGGCACGGACCCGGTCAGCGGAACCAGTCCGGCCATCGACCTGCACGGCTATTTCCCCTACGAGAATCTCTTCGAGAACCTGCGCGGATTCAACGTGGTTCCGGGCGGCGACCTGAGCGTCATGCCCCACGGCGGGGTGCGCAACGTCTTCTGGAACGTGACCGCTCCGACGGAGCTGGGCGGATATCCGGACTGGGGCGGGGACAGCTTCGTGCAGACCTGGGCCTACGCGAGCACCTCGTCCGGCACGCCCGCGACCATGCACGAACACCTGCCCCAGGCGTTTTACGTCGGGGTGCGGCGGGAAGGCGGCGAACTCAGCCTGGGCGGCTCCCGCGCGGACCGCCGCGACCAATGGATGACCGTGGAAGGGCTGAACCGCGCCGGGCTGGCCCTGCCCTCGCTCTTCCAGGCCCAGCGGGCGCTGCGCAGCGGCGCGCCCCGGCCCGCGCCCTAGTCCAGGGCCGGAACCCCGCCCCGCACCAGGGGCCGCAGAACCGCCCCGGCGAACCGCTCGATGCCCGCGCGGTTGAAGTGCATGTGGTCGTAGAACCAGCGGCGGTCGTGCATGGCCGAGATGAAATTGTAGTAGCGCACGTCCGGCTCGCGGGCCGCGACCCCGGCCAGAAGCGCGTCCACCTGCGCCGCGCCCGGAAAGTCCGGCATGAGGATGGGCAGCATCACCCAGGTCACGTCGCAGCCGTGACTGCGGGCCAGCGCATTGATGCGCTCCACGTATTTCGCGTATTTCTTGAAGTTTTCCAGGTCGTATTTTTCCAGGTAGTGCTGCCGGGCCTTTTCCATCTTTTCCAGGTCGATGCGCGGCAGGGTGCCCGCGGTAAGGCCGGGAGCGGCGTAGCGCGAGATCTCCCGCCAGTCCGACACCGCGATCATTTGCAGATACGAGGAGATGCGGTTCATGGGGTAGCCGTCCGCCAGAAGCTTGGCCAGGATGTCCAGCTCGAAGGGCTCGTCGCGCAGGAAAAAGTCGTTTTCCTCGTTGTTCACCGCCGAGAAGAACACCCAGGGATCCACGAGATAGATCACATGGCGGGCGGTGTTGCCGCGCCGGAAGAAATGCGCGAGGTGCAGCTCCGCAGGCATGAGCCCGCCCCCGCCGCCCTTGGACAGGTTGGCGATGCGCCCGCCTGCGGCGCGCTCCAGCAGCTCGTGGTTGCCGTCGCGCGAGAGCACCCGGCCCCTGGACGTTCCCAGCAGCACCGCGTCGTATCGGCCGCCGCCGCCCTGGACCAGAAGGTTGGATTCGCTCTCGGCGTAGCTCAGCCTGATGTCGCGCTGCCGTCCGGAAAAGAACAGGAGCAGCGCGGCCAGCAGGAGCAGATTGAGCCCGGCGAACACGAGGCCCTTGAGCACGAGACGCGCAGCGGGATGGTTCGGCAGGATGCGCATGGTTTCGTTGTCCCGCTCAGAATTGGAAGTAGATGAATTCCTGGCGCACGCCGAAGACCGTGCACAGCGCCACGGCCCAGGCTCCGGCGCTGTAGGCCAGCCAGCGCAGCGTCAGCGGCCAGCGGGCCACGCGCTCGCGCACCGCGCCGGGACGGCCCGCCAGCTCCACGCCCACGAGCAGCAGCACCAGCGCGCCGTGGAAGAGCAAAGTCCAGCCGCCCAGAATCGCGGGGCCGTCGCCCAGAAGCGGGCCGCCCGCCCGGGGGGCCATGCTGCGGAGCACGGTCAGGGCCTGGGCCAGGGAGTCGGCCCGGAAAAAGACCCAGGCCAGGCAGACCAGGGTCATGGTCAGGCCCACCTGCACCGCGTTGTTCAGCCCGGCCCGCAAAGGGAAGAGCCGGTCCGCAAGCCGCTTCTGGAAGCCGCCCGTGGCGTTCTCCAGCACGAGGACGGCTCCATGCAGCCCGCCCCAGACCACGAAGGTCCAGTCCGCCCCGTGCCAGAGGCCGGAGAGCAGGAAGGTCAGCAGGATGTTCAGATGCCGCCGCCAGGCGGCCACGCGGCTGCCGCCGAGCGGGATGTAGACGTAATCCCGAAACCAGGTGGACAGGGAGATGTGCCAGCGCTGCCAGAACTCCCGCACGGAGCGGGCGAAATAGGGCCGGTCGAAGTTCTCGGTCAGCCGAAAGCCCATGAACCGCGCCGCGCCCAGGGCCACGTCCGTGTAGCCCGAAAAATCGCAATAGATCTGAACGGTGTAGAACACCGCCGCCAGCACCACGGGCAGCCCGCGCAGCTCCCCCGCATGGTTGAAGACGTGGTTCACGTGCAGGGCCAGATTGTCGGCGATGACCACCTTCTTGAACAGGCCCCAGAGCATCTGCCGCAGCCCGTCCACGGCGAGCGCCGCGTCGAAGCGCCGGGTGCGGAACGCCTCCGGCCGGAACTGGGGCAGCAGCAGCTTGGCCCGGTTGATCGGCCCGGCCAGAAGCTGGGGCCAGAAGGCCACGAAGAGCGCGAAGATTCCGGGATGGCGCTCCGCCTCGATCCGCTCCTCGTACACGTCGATGACGTAGCCGAGCACCTGGAAGGTGTAGAAGCTGATGCCCACGGGCAGGAGCATGTCCAGCAGGGGCGGGTCCACGGCAAGACCCCAGACAGCCAGGGCGTCGGCCAGGGAACGGCTGAAGAAGTTGAAATACTTGAAGACGAAAAGCAGACCCAGGTTGAAGACGAGGCAGAGCAGGAGATACTTGCCGCGTCCGGGCTTGCCCGGCAGCGCGGCCATGCGCAGGGCCGCGACATAGTTGACCAGGGTGGAGGCCAGAAGCAGGAGCCCGAACACGGGCCGCCAGGACATGTAGAAATAGTAGCTGGCCACCAGGAGCGGAACCCAGGCGTAGCGCCTGGGAACCACGAAGTGCAGCCAGGCGGTGAGCAGAAAAAACGCCGCGAAGCCGAGCGAGTTGAAGAGCATGGATTTCCGACGCGCTCCATGGAAACGGGTTGCCGGGCCGGGAAGCCGCCACCGCCGAGAAGCCTGCCCCGCGCCGCGCCAAAGGCCGGAAACGCAGGGCAGCCGAAGCTAGCACCACGCCCCTTTCGCGGCAAGCGGGAACAGGGTGGGGGGAGGGCGCACGAAAAAGCCCTCACGAAGTTACCTTCGTAAGGGCTTGTTTTATCAGTGGTGCCGAGGGACAGAATAGGTGGTGAGCTTCACGTAACTCACCGAGATTACACGCTTGAACGTGTGTGCTTCCGGTGGCTTCCTCGAAGATTGTACAACCTCAGTGTACAAGTTTGACCAACCTCTGGGCAAGCCCGGCGCGGCTTTGGCTAGGAAGGTCTTGCCATGTTCTAGAATCTAGAATATGGAATGAGCATGAATCTACTCCCTCAAGACGTACTCGTCATGATCAAGCTGGCGTTGCCGGGATCGGAGTCGTGGACCTACGAAGGCGTGGCCCACGATCTCGGCATGAGCTCCTCCATGGCTCATAGCGCGGTGAAGCGTTCCACGCAGGCCCGCCTCTTTGATTCGGTGCGAAAACGTCCTCGACGCGGTGCCCTTGAGGAGTTTCTGGTGCATGGCGTCAAGTACGCCTTTCCCCCGGACATCGGTTCCGTCACCAGAGGCGTTCCCACCGCGCAGGGTGCCCCGGTATTGCAGGGCCAGTTCGTGCAGTCTGGTGATGACCTGTACGTATGGCCTCATGCGGAAGGGGAAGTGCGCGGCATGAGTCTTTCGCCGCTGTTCAAGTCGGTTTCCAAGATCGTGCAGGCAGATAATGGCCTCTACCGGGCCTTGGCTCTGCTCGACGCAATCCGCATCGGCAGGGCGCGCGAGCAAAAGCTTGCCGGGGAAATGCTGACCGCGATGCTGCGGGGCGACAATGGCTAGAGCCCGCTACCAGTGCGTTGATCGGATCGTGGAGACCGCACGACTTCTCGGCGACCTTGCCGAGCAATTCGTCTTCGTGGGCGGTGCGGCAACGGGTCTGCTTATCACGGACCCGGCCATCCCCAACCTGCGTCCGACACTGGATGTGGATGTGATCGTGGAAGTCGCTACCCGGTTCGAGTACTACCGCCTTGAAGACGCCCTGCGGGAGCGGGGTTTCCAGAACGACATGGACGTGGTGTGCCGCTGGCATCATGGTCCCATCGTGCTGGATGTCATGCCCACGGACCCGGCCATACTCGGCTTCGCCAATCGTTGGTACGGGGATGCCGCGCGCCATGCGCTGGCGATGGAACTGGACGGCATCCCGCTTCGTGTGGTCAGCTCGCCGTATTTCCTCGCCACCAAGCTGGAAGCATTCCGTGGGCGCGGTGAGGGCGATTTCATGGCAAGCCACGACATGGAGGATCTCATCGCCCTGATCGACGGCAGACTGGAGATTGTCGCTGACGTGGAAGCCGCCGACAACGAGGTCCGCGACTATCTCGCACAAAGCATGGGCCACCTCTTGGCGAACGACGATTTCCTCGACGCGCTTCCGGGCCATCTCCCGGGCGATGCCGCAAGCCAGCAGCGGATGCCCATCATTGAGGAGCGGATGCGGGAAATCGCGAAGATGAGGTAAGCATTCTGTCGCGGCTTTTGAGTATTCAGAGGGCTGGCGATAAAAGGTTTTTCTTATAATGGCCTTCCCAGATTTTGGCGCGACACCCTGCCATTGTCCATGCTGGACCTCGCGACATGGGGGGGTGACCGTAGCTTCTGGGCATCTGTGTCCCGGCTCCTTTCGGCACCAAGATTGTACCAGTTCGGACAGGGAAACGATGGGTTCCTTGAAAGGTGTGTAATTCTGTGAAGTGGTTGGAATCACACAAAGAAAAAGGCTCCACGTGTTCACGTGAAGCCATTTTTTCTGATGGTGCCGAGGGACAGAATTGAACTGCCGACACGGGGATTTTCAGTCCCCTGCTCTACCAACTGAGCTACCTCGGCGCCGCGTTGGGAAATGGTTTCTACCGAACCGCTCCGCGCTTTGCAAGGAATTTTTTCGGGAAAAATTGCCCAGGGCTCAACTTTCCTTGCCTCCGGGCAGGCGGGCGCTCCCCTTGGCGGCCATGTCCCGGATGCGCTCCGCATAGGAGGCGCGCAGACGATTCAGGTAATCCTCGTCCAGCGGCCCCTTCCAGGTCACGACCTCCTTGAACCGCTTCGGGATCGACACCGCCGCCGGGTCGTATCCTGTCGTGAAGCGCGTGGCCCAGCGCAGTTCCTGCACGGCGTGGCCCACCTCGTCCAGCTTTCCGGCGAGAGCGCTCTGCCCCACGCTTGAGAGGCATTCCGAAACCAGCTCATCCTTGTAGATGCCGCGCGCGAACAGGCACGAAACCATGCAGCAGAGCAGGGTCCGCTTGCGCTCGTCCTCCACGAGGAAATCCAGGGCCGCTTCCAGATCCTGGTCCTGGTGCTGCTGGTCCCAGGCGTAGCCGCCCGCGTCCAGGTGCGAGTGGCGAAAGCCCATGCTCTGGGAGGTGAAGAAGACCTCGCCCGTGGCATAGCCCGCCATTTCCTGGCCGAGCACGCAGGCGAAATCCCCGCCGCCGAATTTCGCCGCGGCCACGGGCACGCCCATGGCCAGCGCGGACCAGAATTCGTTGACCCGTCCGGCGAGCAGGTCCAGGGCCTCCTCGAAGTTCACGGCGTCGCCGAACTTCAGCGGCAGCAGGGTCTGCTCCTCGGTGACGACGCCCTTTTCCAGGGCCTCCGCCGCCCAGGCCAGGGCGACGCCCGCGCTCATGGCGTCCAGGCCCGTCTTCTCGACCCGGTCCATGATCATCAGGGACGGTGCGGCCTCGGTCACGCCGAGCATGGACCCCAGCGCGAAGATCAGCTCGTAGTCGTAGGATACCTGGCGATAGAAGAAGCGGTGGTCCTCCTGGAACTTCTCCCGCACGTAGCCGATGTGGATGCAGCCCACGGGGCAGCCGGCGCAGGCCATGTTCCTCAGGAGATTCTTCTCGGCGAAGCTCTCGCCGCTGATGCCCCCCACGTCCGGATCCGTGGTCTGCTGGAGGTTGCGCCAGGGCAGGCTCTTCAGCTCGTTGAGCGCGGCCACGTTTCCGGCGGTGCCCAGGTCGTGATACTTGCGCATCATGTCCGTGTCGGTCAGGCGGGTATGGACCTGCTGGAAAAGCTTCGCATACTCCTTGCCGCCGGGCGCGTCGTAGACGCCGTCGCCGAGCAGCACCACGGCCTTGAGATTCTTGCTCCCCATGACTCCGCCGCCGCCCATGCGGCCGAAATGGCGGTAGGTGTCCACGTTGATGCAGGCCATGGCCGAGCCGTTTTCCCCGGCCGGGCCGACGCGCAGGATGCTGCGATGGCCGGAGCCGGGGAACATCTTGCGCAGGGACTTGCCCGACTTGAACGCATCCCAGCCCGCCATCCAGCGCACGTCGCGCATCTCGACCCGCTGCGAGCCCACGCAGAGGCAGCTCAGGTGCGCGGCGCGGCCCCGGACCACCAGGGCGTCGTACCCGGCATAGGCCAGGCACAGGGCGGACCGACCGCCCGCGTGGCTCTCGGTGTATTGGTCATGATACGGCGACTTGAACGCCGCCACGGTCTTGCTCATCAGCGGAAAAAGGCCCGTGAGCGGCCCCACGGCCAGGATCAGGGGCTGGTCGGGATGGTCCCAGGGCTGGTCCGGCAGGCCGTAGCGCCCGAAGAGCAGCGCGGCCAGGCCGCTGCCGCCCGCCACGGCGTCGCGTCCGTCCATTTCCTCCACGCTGGAGCGGCCCGTGCCCAGGTCGGCCACGAGCACGCGGAAATGGTCGCGCACCAGGGAAACGTTCATGCTTGCGCTCATGCGGACGCCTCCTTGCCGGATTCCGGTTTCGCGGGGGCGTCGTCCGCCAGCTCCAGGCAGTCGTGCGGGCAGAAAGACACGCAACGGCCGCAGTGGATGCAGACGAAGGGCTCGCTCGAACGGTCCAGATGGATGGCGTCCACGGGGCAGGCCCGCGCGCATTCGCCGCAGCGGATGCAGAGCTTCTTCTTGACGATGACGCCGCCGCCCCGGCGCTGGGTCATGGCCCCTGTGGGGCAGGCCTGGGCGCAGTAGGCGGGATCGCAGGCCACGCAGACGCGGGCCTCGAATCCCGTGGAAAGACCGCCGGAGCTTTTGATGCGGATGCCCGCCGTGTCCCAGGAGATGCGTCCGTGCACGAGCCGGGCGCAGGCCAGGGAACAGGAATGGCAGCCGATGCACCGCTCCATGCGGGGTGTGATCAATGTTTTCATGCTGCGAGTATATGTCCCGGTTTGCGGAAGGAAAACCCTTTTATTGGCCCCTTTCCGGCTGGAAGAAGAATAATGGAGCGAGACGTGGGGCTTGCGGAATGAAAACAGGCCCCCGCACCTGCGCGCGGGGGCCTGTTTTCATTCGGGCCGCCGACCGCTACTGAACCAGGGTCCAGGAGCCGTCCGGGTTGCGGTAGGCCTTGGCGTGCACGGTTTCGTCCTTGCCGTCCACGACCGCCTTCAGCTCCACGTCGCGATAGACGCGGTTGTCCTCGTAGTAGGCGGGCTTGGGCGTGGCTTCGTAATAGGCCCCGGTGTCCGGGTTGCGCCAGGTGCTGGTGCTCCCGGAAGGCACGGTTTCCAGGGTGTTGCTCATGCGCTGGCTGTCGTACTTGTCCCATTCGTTGCCGATGACGTATCCGAGCAGCAGTCCCAGGCCCGCGCCGATGGCCGCGCCCTGGACCTTGTTTCCAGCCGTGAGCGCGCCGACCGTTGCGCCGAGCAGCGCGCCTGTGGACGCCCCCTGCTGGGCCTTGCTGGCGCAACCGGCCAGAAAAACGAGCATGGTGACGATCAATACCATCTTCTTCATCATGGCGATGCCTCCTTCATGCCCCGCTGCGGAGCTTTACTTCTCTATGAACTATATGAACGATGCGTTCCGAAAGCAAGCCCCGCCTTCGGAGAATCCGCTTTCGGTGTAGCAACGCGCGTGCCAGGAGTATCCGTCGCGGCGATAATTCTCCGGAAGCCGCAGCGGCGCGCCCTTCGGCGAAGCCTGAACGAATCAGACCGGTTCCTGCGCCGGGGCTTCCGAACGCGGGCTGCGCACCGGAGCGCAAATTTGCACTCCGGACATCGGCCCGGCGGTCGATGCGGAATTGCCGGGCCTCAGTCGCCGGGAAGCGATTCGCGGTCGCGGAAGCCTATAAGATAGAGGATGGAGTCGAGTCCCATGGTGGAGATGGCGTGGCCCGCGCCCTTCTTGACCTTGGGCTTGGCGTGGAAGGCGACGCCCAGGCCCGCGAGTCCGAGCATGGGCAGGTCGTTGGCCCCGTCGCCCACGGCGATGACCTGCTGGAGGCTGATGCCTTCCTTCTCGGCGATGGCCTTGAGCAGCTCGGCCTTGCGCGCGCCGTCCACAATGGCGCCGACCACGTTGCCCGTGAGCTTGCCGTCCCGGATTTCCAGTTCGTTGGCGTGGACGTAGTCGATGCCGAGGCGCTGGGCCAGGCGGTTGCCGAAGAAGGTGAACCCGCCGGAAAGAATGGCGATTTTGTAGCCGACGCGCTTGAGGTTGGAGATCAGCCGCTCCGCTCCCTCGGAAAGAGGCAGGTCCGCGGCCACGTCCTCGAGCACCTGGGCGTCGAGCCCCTTGAGCAGGGCCAGCCGCTTGCGCAGGCTCTGCTGGAAGTCCAGTTCGCCGCGCATGGCCGATTCCGTGATGGCGGCCACTTCCGCGCCCACGCCGGCGCGCGCGGCCAGCTCGTCGATGACCTCGGCCTGGATCAGGGTCGAGTCCATGTCGAAGGCCACGAGCCTGCGGTTGCGGCGGAAGACGTTGTCTTCCTGGAAGGCGATGTCCACGCCTATCTCGGCGGAAATATCCAAGAAGGACTGGCGCATGGCCGAGGTGTCGTCCGGGGTGCCGCGCACGGTGAACTCCACGCAGGCCTGACGCGGGGACTCGCCCGAAAGGGGCACGCGGCCCGAAAGCCGGTGGATGGTGTCGATGTTCAGCCCGTTGCCCACGAGCACCTTGGTCACGGCCTCCAGGTGCACGGCGGTGATGCGCCGGGCCAGGAGCGTGACGATGTGCCGCTGCTTGCCCTGCGCGCCGACCCATTGGTCGTAGCCTTCGGAGTCCAGAGGGTGCAGCCGCAGGGAAATGCCCAGCTCGTGGGCCTTGAAGAGCACGTCCTTGACGATGGGCGCGGAATCGGCCTCGGGGGGGATGCGGATGAGAATGCCGAGGGTCAGAAAATTGTGGATGACCACCTGGCCGATGTCGAGGATGTCCACGCCATAGGCGGCGAGCACTTCGCTGAGGCCCGCGGTGACGCCCGGCTTGTCTCCGCCGGTGACGTGGATGAGTATGATGTCCTTCATGCGTGCTCCTCCGGATCTGCTGGCTCTGCGGGGCGGCCCCGCGCCGGGTCGGAATGTGGCACACAACGGCCCGGCAGTAAAGCGGAGCGGGGCTTTGCGCGGCAACGCTCCGGCCCTGGCGCGCGGACGCGGCGCGTTCGGGGTTTCACAAGCGATCGGAAAGGCCGCAATCTCTGCTTGCCGCGAAAGCCGAGTTGGGGCAATGTGCCTGCCGGGCAATGCGCATTTTTCGGACTTTGGGCGTGGTTTTCCCGCCTGCTCCGGCGAGCGGCGCAGCGCAGCGGGGATGCTTTTTTTCCAGGGTTCCCGCGCTTTTTGCCCGCTTGCACATTGACTGCCGCGCCGAGGCTGTGCTATGCCGCAGGTCACTTGTGAAGGATTGCACGAGTTGCCTGTTTGGTGTATGAGGTGGCTTCAGTGCGACCCCGGAAACAAGGATCAAGATGTTCTTTTTCAAGGGTGACAGGCACCGCGAGCTGATCGACCAGCTCTCCACCGCCGGAACCATCGGCCTGAACCTGGTTTCGTCCACGTTCATCGGCCTGGCCATGGGCTGGTTTCTGGACAAGTGGCTTGGAACCAAGCCGTGGATGCTGCTGATCATGCTCCTCTTCGGAATCGTTGCGGGCTTTCGCAGCGTGATCCGCGAGGTGCAGCACATCCAGCGGTCCGACAAGAAACACGACGCGGGCGCGGAGCGCTCCGAGGATGAAGATGATTCGTAAACTGGAAGCCTTTCTCTACAAGCGCGGGTTCACGCACCCGCAGGTGCGCGCCATGGTGCGCAACCAGCTTGTGCTGGCCTTCCTGTCCATAACGGTCATCAACGGCCTGACGGCCTGCTCCGCATGGGCCCTGTCCTTTGCCGCGGGCTGCCTGCTCGTGACGCTCAATTTCTGGTGGATGGCCCGCACCGGGCAATCCGTCGTGTCTGCGCAGAAAGGCGCCGTCACGCTGATGCTGATACTTTTCTACGGAAGAATGGCTCTTACCGGACTGGCCCTGTTCGCGCTCATCGCGTGGCTCGATGCCTCTGTGTCCGGATTGTTGGTCGGCCTCTCCACGGTGGTGGTTAACGCTATTACTTGGGGGACCGCCAATTACATGCAAAAAGCGAAGGAGGCGTAAGGACTATGGCAGGTGGTTTGCCGCATCCCCTGGTAATTTTCAGGGAGCTGAACATCGCGCTCGGGGCGGACGCGGCTGCACATCCGGGCAGCCCGTTGGATCCGTCCATGTACCCGATCCCGACGCATGTGTGGTTTACGTGGTTGGCGATGGCTATTCTGCTCATCGCCGGGCTCTTGGTTCGCAGGAAACTGACCTTGGTTCCCGGCGGACTGCAAAACTTTTTTGAAATCATCATCGGCGGCATGGAAGATTTCGTCGTCGCCAACATCGGCGAGAAAGGACGTCAGTTCATGCCCATCCTGGCGACGATCTTCCTGTTCATCGCCACCATGAACTACCTCGGACTGATGCCCGGGTGCGACGCGCCCACGGCCAACATCAACACCAACGCGGCCATGGCGGTCTTCGTCTTCGCCTATTACAACTACATAGGCATCAAGACCTGGAAGGCCGGCTACATCAAGCACTTCCTCGGACCCGTCGGCTTCCTCGCGCCGCTGATGCTCGTCCTGGAAACCATTTCCCACCTCGCGCGCCCGCTGTCGCTCACTCTGCGACTCTTCGGCAACATCCGCGGTGAGGAAATCGTGCTGATCCTGCTGTTCATGCTGGCTCCGGTGGCCTCCACCGTGCCCATGTACTTCCTGTTCTTCCTGGCCAAGTCCATTCAGGCTCTGATCTTCTTCATGCTGACGATGATCTACCTGAAGGGCGCCGTCGAGCACGCCCACTGATCCGGGCCGGCTCGCTGATTTTGGGGAAATGGTCTTCGACCAAACAAATAACGATTTAGGAGAACGTACAATGAAGCTCGTCAAAGTTCTGTTCGCTACCATGGCTATGGTTCTGACCGCCTCCATGGCTTTCGCCGCCGACGCCGCTGTCGCCAGCTCCGTCGCTTACGCCACCGCTCTGGGCATGGGCATCGCCGCCGGCCTCTGCGGCATCGGTCAGGGCCTGGGCCTGAAGGCCGCCTGCGAAGGCACCGCCCGCAACCCCGAGGCTTCCGGCAAGATCACCGTTACCCTGATCCTGGGCCTGGCCTTCGTCGAGTCCCTGGCCATTTACGCCCTGGTCGTCAACCTGATCCTTCTGTTCGCCAACCCGCTGATCGGCTAATTGGCGTAGCAAGGTTTGATAAAAAGGGAGGCTCCGGCCTCCTTTTTTACAATAACTCTTGTTACGAATTTCACAATAAAAGCCGAGGAAATGGGGCGCAAACCATTGAAAAGCGAACACATTCCCAAGGCCACCATAGGCCGCCTCGCTGTCTACATCCAGGTTCTGGAGAGGCTCAAGGCCGAGGGCACGGAAGTCATCTCCTCCGAGAACCTGGCTCAGGCCTGCTCGGTGAACTCCTCGCAGATCCGAAAAGACCTCGCCTACTTCGGCGAGTTCGGGGTGCGGGGCGTCGGCTATTACGTGCCGGAACTGATCACCTCCATCAAGCAGTCCCTCGGAGTGGACCGCGTCTGGAACTGCTGCATCGTGGGCGTGGGCAACCTCGGCCGCGCGCTGCTGCGGCACGGCGAGTTCAAGAGCAAGGGCTTCAACATCAAGGTCGCCTTCGACTGCGACCCCTACAAGATCGGCGAGATCGTGGAGGGGCTCGAGGTCATCTGCACGCGCAAGACCAGAAATCTCGTGGACGAGCAGAAGCTCGAGATCGGGATCATCACCACCCCGCCGGAGCGCGCGCAGCGCGCCGCCAACTACCTCGTGGAGGCGGGCATCAAGGGCATCATCAACTATGCGCCCTCGCGCATCGAAGTCCCGGACCATATTCCTCTCGAATATGTGGACTTCATTCACCATTTCTACGCGCTGGCCTTCCACATCAACCTCGGCAAGGCCGTGGAGTAAGCCCCAGGGGGCGCTCCCTTCGACGTCCCGCCGCCTCAGGGCGCGGGACGTCTTTTTTTCTTCCCGCCCGCCCTTGTCCATTGTTTTCCGGAGACGGCTTTTCAGGATTACCAAAAGACGCTACAACCTCCAGCGGAGGCGGTATGACCAAGACAGTTGATCCCGAATTCCCGCTGCGGGGACGCGGCTTTTCCATCCCCTACAATTTGCTGCTGATCACCATCGGATCGGCGCTGATCGCCTTCGGCATCAAGTCCATCGCCATTCCGCACGGATTTCTCACCGGCGGCATGGCCGGAGCGGGCCTGCTGGTCTACTACATCATCGGCGGGCTCCAGCCCGGCCAGTGGTTCTGGGCGCTGAACGTGCCCATCTTCATCCTGGCCTGGTGCATGGTCAGCCGGCGCTTCTTCTTCTACAGCCTCTACGGCATGATCGCGGTGGGCCTGTTCATGGACCTCATGCCGCAGCTCCTCGTCATCCAGGACACCTGGCTCGCGGTCTTCACCTGCGGCGCGTTCATCGGCCTGGGAGCGGGCGTGGCCCTGCGTTCCCTGGGCTCCACGGGCGGCACGGACATCCTCGCCGTCATCGCCAACAAGCGCTACAACGCCAACATCGGCAAATTCCGCTTTCTCGTGGACCTGACCATCTTCGGCGCGGGCTTCGGATTTCTCGATCTGGAGCGCATGCTCTACTCACTGGCCATGACCTTCGTGACCGGGACCGTCGTGGACTACAGCCTGAACGTGTTCAGCGAGCGCAAGATGGCCCTGGTCATCGCCGAACATTCCGAACCGATCATGCACGACGTGCTGGAAAAGCTGCACCGCGGCGCCACCTACCTCTACGGGCAGGGCGGCTACTCCGGACGGCGCAAAAAGGTCATCATGGTCATGGTCAACAACATTCAGCTCAAACGCCTGGAGGAAATCGTCTACACGCACGATCCCAAGGCGTTTTTGATCATCGGTTCGGGGTACAAGGTGCTCGGCAAGGGATTTTCGGCACGCAAGGAGTACTGAGATGAATGCGGACCCAAGGCCCATCGCGCTGCTCACGGACTTCGGCCTGGACGACCCCTACGTGGGCCAGGTCAAGGGAACCCTGGCCCGCCTCGCGCCCGAAAGCCGCATCCTCGACCTCAGCCACGGCGTCGCGCCGTTCCAGATCGGCCAGGCCGCCTTCTTCCTCGCGGCCAGCGCCGCGCACTTTCCGGACAACACCGTATTCATGTCCGTGGTCGATCCGGGCGTGGGCTCCAAGCGCCGCATCGTGGCCGCCCGCATCCGCAATCGGCTTTTCCTCGCCCCGGACAACGGACTGCTCGGCCTGCTGCTCTGCCCCCGCGCACTGTTGGGCCGCGAAGCAGACATCTTCTCCATGCGCGACATCCCCGACAACGCCTCCGCGACGTTTCACGGCCGCGACATCTTCGCGCCCCTGGCCGCCCGGCTGGCAAAAGGCGAGCCTCTCGAAAAACTCGGAATCCCCATCCGCAAGGACAGCCTGGTGCCCCACCCGGCCACGACGCCCCGGCCCTTGACCCCTGAAGACAGAGGCTCCAAGATAACCGCGCACGTGCTCCACGTGGACCGCTTCGACAACGTGATTCTCAATCTTCAGCCCGGCGAGCTTTTCGCCAAGCTGATCGGCTCCGGCCAGCACCAGGGCGTCCCGGCCTACCCGCGGGCGGTGCGCACCTATTCCGACCTGCGCGAAAGGGAGGTCGGCATGCTCGAAGGCAGCCAGGGCCTGCTGGAGCTGGCCGTGAACCAAGGCTCCGCCGCCAAGCTCATGGGCTGCCAGGTGGGCCATACCGTGACCCTGACCCTCGGCTGAAACACAACAAGGATGACCATGAACCCGATCAAGGAATTTTCCACGGCGCTCGGATTTCTGACCCGGCTCGCCCCGGCGCGCCTCGTGGACCACACCGCCATTTCCGGCTGCATGCGCTGGCTGCCCCTGGTGGGCCTCGTGCTCGGCCTCGTGCTGGTCGCTCCCTTCTGGTGGCTCGGACTCTTTGCGGGCCGCCCGCTGGTCCAGGCCTGGATCATCGTCTGCCTGAACCTCTACCTCACGCGCGGCCTGCACTTCGACGGACTTTCCGATGTGGCCGACGGCTGCGCCTCGCACACGGAAACCGAACATTTCTGGGCCATCGTCAAGGACAGCCACGTGGGCGCGTTCGGCGTTCTCGCCTTGGTACTGGCCGTTTCCGGCCAGATCGTGCTCTTTTCCGAACTGCTGGACGCGGGCCGATTCGGCGCGCTGGTCTGGTGCTTCGTCATGGGCCGCGCGGCCGCCGTTGTCCTCGGCTTCATCGTCCGCAGCCTGGCCCGGCCCGGACTCGGCCAGAAGTTCATGGAAGGCGCGAACTTTCCGGCCACGCTCTTCGCCTGCCTCTGCACCGTGGCCGCCGGAGTGCTGCTGACCAGCCCCCTGGGCGTGCTGCTCGCCGTGGCCCTGGTGGTGGTCGGGCTCGTGCCCCTCTACTACCTGATCTACACCGTGGAAGGCGTCAACGGCGATTTCCTCGGCGCCGCCATCGTCATCGCCGAACTCACCGCCGCCCTCGGCCTGCTGCTCGTCCTCTAACCCCCGGAAACCGCCATGCCCAGCATCCGATCCCGCTGCATCCTGCCGACGCTGCTCCTGGCCGCCCTCGCCGCGCTGGCAGCCTGCTCGCCGCGCATCACGCTCTTCCCGGACGGCAGCGAGCCGCTTGTGGAACAGGTTCTCCAGGGCAAAGGGGATGAGAAAGTTCTGCTCATCGACGCCAGCGGCGTGGTCTCGGACGAACCACGGCAAGGCATGCTCGGCTCGCGGCCCAGCATGGTCCAGGAAATCGCCAGCCGTCTGAAGCTGGCGGAAGAGGACGACTCCGTCCGCGCCGTGATCCTCAAGATCGATTCCCCCGGAGGCGGCGTCACGGCCAGCGACATCCTGCACCACGAACTGACCGAGTTCCGCAGACGCACGGACAAGCCCCTGGTCGCGCTGCTCATGGACGTGGCCGCTTCCGGCGGCTACTACATCGCCCTGCCCGCGGACCGCATCGTGGCCCACCCCACCAGCGTGACGGGTTCCGTGGGCGCGGTCTTCTTCATGCCCCGCGTGAACGGACTCATGGACCTTCTGGGCGTGCAGGTGGACGTGGCCAAGTCCGGGCGCAACAAGGACATGGGCTCCCCCTTCCGCGCGGCCACGGACGAGGAACGCGCACTCGCCCAGGCCCTCATCGACGAAATGGGCGGCAGGTTCCAAAGCCTCGTGCGCGAAGCGCGCCGCCTCGACGACCAGACCATGCGCACCGTGGCCACGGCCCGCGTGTTCACCGCGCCGCAGGCCCTGAAGCTCGGCCTGGTGGACCGCCTCGGCTATCTCCAGGACGCCCTGCAAGAGGCCGAAAAGCTCGCCAAGCTGCCCGAGAACGCAAAGCTCGTGGTCTACCGCAGCTCGCTCCAGGCCAACGACACGCCCTACAACGCCGCCGCCGGACTATCCCTGGACCGCCCGGCGCTCGTGGACGCGGGAATCTTCGACGCAGCCCTGCAACGTTCTTTCCCGAAGCAGGCGGGCGTCTATTACCTCTGGCTTCCAGGATACGATTGACGGCAGCGCCGGGCGATCACCGCCCGGCGGAAACGCGCCTGCTCCCGGCGGGAATGCGGCGCCCGAACAACAACATACGCACGAGGAGCAAGCATGAACGTCATTCCCACCCTGATCATCGCGGTCGGCCTGTACAACGCCCTGGCATTTCTCATGCCCGACAGCCTGACATCGCCGCTGCTGACCCTGCCGCTGCTCTCCGGGCAGGCCCTCGCCGTGAACGCGGGTGAACTCATCATCTGCCTGGCCGTGCTCCTGCTCTTCGTGGAAATCGTCAAGGCCACCCGCACCGGCGGCGCCACGGCCATCGACCACGCCCTGTCCCTGCTGCTCTTCGTGGGCTGCCTGATCGAATTTCTGGCCGTGCCCCAGACCGGCACCGCCGTGTTCATGATCATCACCCTCATGACCCTGCTCGACGTCATCGCCGGATTCACCATCAGCCTGAGCACCGCCCGCCGCGACCTCATGGTCGGCGGCTCCGGCGGCGGACTCTAAAGAGATATAAGAGAAAGAAGCCTCCGGCGGCTCAGGGGCCCGCGGCCCCTGAGAACCCCTTTCTGCACGAAGCCCCCGGCCGCGCTTGCGCGGCCGGGGGCTTCGTGCGCGCATTGCCGTTGCCGCTCGATAAACAGAACGAACCTCGACAATGGAGAAATTGGGCACGCGTGTGCGGAAGCGCGCGCAAGTCCGCAGGCGTTGCGCAGGGGAAAGGTCTTTGGAGGGATCCGGGGGGAACCCTTTCTGCAGAAAGGGTTCCCCCCGGTGAAATCTGCTAATCCTGAACCGGGTCGGCGCCGAGTTCCACGAGACGCTTCTTGAGGAAGGCCACGATTTCGTCCGCGCGTTCCGGGGTGAGCACGGGCGCGGTGGCCGCGAGCTTTTCGACCTCGTCCTCGTCCATGTCCAGGGACTTGGACACGAGGAAGGTTTCCACTTCGCTGTCCTGCATGAGCGCTCCGCAGCCGCCCGCGCAGCCGAGGTATTCCCCGTTCTTGAGCACGGGCACGGCCACCTTGGTCAGGCAGGCGTCGCATTCGTCGATGAGGGGCTTGCGGGCCTCGGTGCAGAACTGGCTGAAGTGCCGCCCGGCCACGGCGCAGATGGCGGAAAGTCCCTTGGGATCGCCCTTGATGCGCGGGCAGAGCTGGTTGCACCAGTTGGCATAGGACGTGACGCGCATGCCGTCCGCGCCGTTCACGGCGGCGTTCAGGCCGTATTTGTCATGAAGTTCGCGCTCCAGCGCTTCCCATGCTTCTATCGGGGCGAGATCGGTAATCGTCATGCGCAGCTCCTGCATTCGGGGTGGACATTTCATCTTTCGCTGTTGCGTACTCCTGTTCGCCCCGGCTTGCAAGAGCTTGAGATAGCACGCGAAGATCGCAACACCTTGAAATGCGGAAGAATGATCAGGCCAGCGGAAGAGTGAAGACGAAGGCGGTTCCTTCGAGGTGTCCTGCGGGGGGGCTTTCCACGTGGATGACCCCGCCGTGGTTGTGGACGATGTGGCGGGTGATGGCCAGGCCCAGGCCGGTGCTGCCGTATTCGTTGCGGCGGTGCTTTTCCACGCTGTAGAAGCGCTCGAAGATGCGCGGCTGGTCCTTCTTGGGGATGCCCGGCCCGAAGTCGCGCACCGTGAATTCCAGAAAGCCTTCCAGGGTCCGGGAGCGCACGAGCACGGGCCGGGCTTCCGGCCCGAACTTGACGGCGTTTTCCAGCAGGTTGCGGAACACCTGGGTGAGCTGGTCCTCGTCCGCGAGCACGCGCGGCAGGCAGCCCGGCATCTCGTCCTGAAGGGTGATGCGCCTGGCTCCGGCCATGACCTGGATGGATTCCCAGGCGCGGCCCAGGGATACGCGCGGATCCATGGGCACGCCGCGCACGCCGCCCGGCACGGAGCCGTCCGCCTCCAGCCGGGCCAGGGAAAGCAGGTCGCCGATCATCTTGCTCATGTGGTCGGCGTTGCGCAGGATCACGCGCAGAAATTTCACGGCCATGTCCGGCGGCGGGGCCATGTCGCCGAGCAGGGTTTCCGCATAGCCCTTGATGGAGGTCAGAGGGGTGCGCAGCTCGTGGGACACGTTGGCCGCGAAGTCGCGGCGCACGGATTCCAGGCGCTTGATCTCGCTGACGTCGTGGAACACGGCGATGGCTCCGAGCCCGGCCGCCTCGCTGGCGCGGAGCACGTTGACCTCGTAGATGCGGCGCTCGTCGAGCACCAGGAGCAGCGAGGAGATTCCATCGTCCTGCCCGGCGATGACCTTTCCGCAGGCGTCGAGCAGTTCCGGGCTGGGCAGGACTTCCAGCGGGGAGCGGCCCAGGCGCTCGCCGCAGCCCGGCAGGATGCGCTCCATGGCGCGGTTGACGCGCTGGATGCGGCAGCGGGAGTCGAGCACCATCACGCCTTCGCGCATGCCGTTGAGCACGGCGCGGATTTCCTCTTTCTGGCTGGTCACGGCGTGGACGCTGCGGGCCACGCTTTCGGCCATGCCGTCGATGGCCGTGGCCAGGGCGGCGAGTTCCCCTCCGGCGCGGCGATCCACCCGGCGCGCATAGTTCCCGCGGCCCACGGCGTCCACGGTTTCGATCATGGACGCGACCGAACGCCCGGCCCGGCCAAGGAGGAAGGAAAACCCGGAGAGCCCCGCGACGAAGCTCATGCCGAGCACGAGCAGTTCCAGGTTCAGGCTGGACGCGCCGCCGCTCGCCTCGCGCAGGGCCAGAAGCCCGGCCGAGGCGGCCAGGGGCAGGCTCCAGAACAGCAGCAGAGCGGTCCGCAGGGAAAAACCGGAGGAGCGGGACAAGTTCAGCTCCGGAAACGGTAGCCCACGCCCCGGATCGTCTCGATCCAGTCGGCGTAGGGGCCGAGCTTCTGGCGCAGCCGCCGGATGTGCGTATCCACGGTGCGGGAGTAGCCCTCGAAATGGGTGTCCCAGACGGTGTCCAGCAGGTGGTCGCGGGTCTGAACCTTGCCCTTGCCCATGATCAGCTCGGAAAGAAGCTTGAACTCCGTGGCCGTGAGCTGGGCGTTCTCGCCGTCCACCTCGATGCTGTGGGCCTCGAAATCGACCTTGAGCCCTTCGCGTTCCCAGGCCTTGACCTTGTCCTCGCCGTCCGCCGGAGTGCGGCGCATCACGGCCTTGATCCGCAGGATCAGCTCGCGCGGGGAGAACGGCTTGACCACGTAGTCGTCCGCGCCCAGCTCCAGGCCGACGATGCGGTCCACCTCCTCGCCCTTGGCCGTGAGCATGATCACGGGCAGGCCGGACGTGTCCGGGTTCTTCTTCAGCTTGCGGCAAATCTCCAGGCCGTCCATTCCCGGAAGCATCAGGTCCAGAAGCACCAGGTCGGGCTGGAAAGAGCGCACGATCTCGAGTCCCTGGTGGCCGTCCGCAACGGCGCGCACCTCGAAGCCGGAGGCCTTGAGATTGTATTCGAGCAGCTCGCGGGTATCCTCATGGTCTTCCACGACCAGAATCTTCTTGTCGGGCACGTCGTATCTCCTTGCTGGGGCGTCGGCGTTACAGTTTGCGGATATACCCGCTTGCGGCCCTTGCGGAAAGCCTTTCCTGTTACATTATTGTGAATACTCGCTTGCGGCAAGGCTTTACGGAACCGGTCCGCCGAAAACAGGTGAACACGCCGCAATCATTGCGGTTAAAAAAAAATGCTGCGTCTCAGGTAAAGCATCGCGCCCGGCGGACCGATAAGATGGGCAACTCCGGATCATCAACCAGAAACGGATCGCCGGACAGAGGACAACAACGTGTACTACCAGGGATTCGAAAAGAAATTCCCGTCCGGAACAAAGTACTGGACGGCCTACGATGACCAGCTCATCGGGCTGCTCTTCTCCAAGATCATCAATCGGAGCATCGGTCCGGCCACGAATGAACAGGACGTCGTGCAGGAGGCGGTCAACAATCTCTTCGACCTCTGCCTGTACATCAACAAGGATTTTCATCAGTGCTGACAAAACCTTGAGCCGCAAGGCAAAACGGGTTCCCTTTCACGAAAGGGGCGGCCGGATCAGGGAGGGGAGTCCCTGGACAGGGCCGCCCTTTTTGTTTTCCGGCGTCTTTTCGCGCCGGAAGGGAGACGTGTCGGCATCCGCTTGACAGCCCGCCGGAGCGGGTGCATCCTTACCCCCGCCGTTTCACCGTCCCCAGGCCCTGCCCACGGCTCTGCGCCGCGCGGAAAAAGTGGGTTTTCTTTTTTTCGGAAGGCGAATCGGCGCAAGCCTCGGCCTTTCTTCCCGCCCAGGAGCGGGCAGGCCCGGACGAACCACGACGTCAGGAGCGCAACGGGACGAAATGCTTACATTCGACCTGCACTACCATACCAACATCCATCAAATGCCCGGCATGCAGCGCCGCTTCCGGCTGAGGACCATCAGCCGGACCCTGGCCGACAGCGGGCTGGATTTCCTCGCCTCCACGGAGCATTCCTACAAGAAGCCCCTGGACGCCTATCTGTATCTCGCGGACGCCGCTGCGGGCGGGCACACGCGGATCATTCCCGGCGTGGAAACCGTGACCTGCGAGGGCATCGACCTGATTTTCCTCTTCCGCGACGAGGAGCAAATGCGCCTGGCCGGGCGCGACATCGTCAGCTTCAAGCGCTCGGTGCGCGACGTCAAGCAGATCGCCCAGGCCACGGGCGCCATTTCCATCATCCCGCACCCCTTTCACATCTGCCGCTCCGCCGCCGGAAACGCGCTTTCCCGCCGCGCCTATTCCCAGCTCCTGCGCAGCTGCGACTACGTCGAAATCCACAACGGCTCGGCCCTGACCATGGACAAGCGGCTTTCCACGAGCCGGACCCTGCCGCTCTTCCGCAAGACAGCGGACAAGCTGCGCCGGACCATCGACCTGCCCATGAAGGACCGGGGCAAGGGTCTGGGCTGGGCCGTGGGCTCGGACGCCCACTATCCCGGCGAGCAATTCATCGTGGGCCGCACGGACGCCCCCATGCTCAAGGGCGAGCACGTGCATGATTTCCTGAAACGGCGCATCCGCTTCCAGACCCATGAGCTGCTCAAGCCGGCCACGGACAACTCCGTGAACAACTACCGCCTGCTGCGCAGCCTCCAGAGCGCCCTCAAGGAAGGCGCGCGCAAGGAGCTGATCAAGGCCAGGGCGCGCGCCGCCCTCGTGGCCTCGGCCATGGTCTGTTCCGGCCTCTCGTCCGGCTGATCGCGCGGCCCAAGGCTGTCGCGGCCCAAGGCTGTCGCGGCCAAATGCTGTCGCGGCCACGTCCATGCCGTAGCCTCGAAGAAAATCCCTCAGTTTTCCGAACGCCTGCGCAAGGCCCAGAACCAGCGCTGCGAGGACGTTCCTCCGGAACGGACCTCATACGCCTCGGACTCTTGCGCCTCCCAGCCTTCCGGCAGCGCCTCCGGGGCGGGCTCGTTGGCCAGGACCACGACCCGGCCCTGCGGCGCGAGCATGGACCGCACGAACGGCAGCAGCTGCGGCCAGGGCATGAAGGCCCTGCTGAGCACCAGATCGGCCAGGGGAGCCTCTCCGTCGGGCCTTGCCGCAACTTTGGCCACGTGCGCCAGGGCGTCCTCGGCCCGGCCCTGATAGACCAGGGTGCGGGCCAGCCCCATGCGGCCCGCGGCCAGGCGCATGAACACGCAGCGCTTCTCGCGCACCTCCACGAGATGATACTCGCCCCGATCCCAGCAGCAGCGCAGGGGAATGCCCGGCAGGCCCGCGCCCGCGCCCAGGTCGAGGCAGAGCGGGGCTTGGGGCAGGCCCAGGCGTTCCAGAAACGGCGCAAGACGCAGGCTGTCGATGAGCAGCGTCTCGAAGATGGTCCGGGCGTCGCGCGGGCCCACGAGGTTCGTCTTGCGGTTCCAGTGCACGAGCAGGTCGAGATAGAGCGCGAGGCGTTCCTTCGCACCCGAATCAAGGTGCAGGTCGAGGCTTTGCAAAGCAGATTCCAGATCAAACCCGGCGGACATGCCTTATCCTTTTCCAAAGAGTCGTTGTTGCAGATCGGCCAGGGTCCGGCAGGACTCGGCCTCGAACACGGGATTGTGTCCCAGGCGTCCGGCCTGCTTGAGCCGCGTGTCGCGCCCGGAAACGGGCCGCACCTGCCCGTTGAGGTCCACCTCGCCCCAGAAGATGGCCCCGTCCGGCAGGGCGCGGTCATAGTAGGACGAGAGCACCGCCGCCACCACGCCCAGGTCCAGGCCGGGGTCGCGCATGGCCAGGCCGCCGGAAATCTTGGCGTAGATGTCGTATTGCGACAGGTTCAGGCGCAGGCGTTTTTCCAGCACCGCCAGCAGCAGGTGCAGCCGGTTGGTGTCGAAGCCCAGGGCCGTGCGCCGGGGAATGGAGAGGAACGTCTTCGAGGCCAGGGCCTGGACCTCCACGGCAAAGGGGCGCTGCCCCTCCACGGCCATGACCAGGGCCGAGCCGGACAGCGCGGCCTCGCGGCTGCCCAGGAACATGGTCGAGGGGTCGTCCACGATCTCCAGGCCCAGTTCCTTCATCACGAAGACCACCAGCTCGTCGCTGGGTCCGTAGCGGTTCTTGAGCACGCGCAGGATGCGCGAAAAGTGGCTGCGGTCGCCCTCCAGGTAGAGCACGGTGTCCACCATGTGCTCCAGGAGCTTCGGCCCCGCGATCTGGCCGTCCTTGGTCACGTGGCCCACGAGGATCAGCGTGGTGCTGCTCTTCTTGGCCGCCTCCACCAGCTCGGCGGACACGGCCCGCACCTGGCTCACGCTGCCGGGAATGCCGTCGGCATTGGGCGAGGAAATGGTCTGCACGGAATCCACGATGAGCAGTTCGGGCGGCTCCGGGCCTTCGAGCACGGCCAGCCCGTCCTCCACGCGGTTCGAGGCCATGGCCAGCAGGCCGGGCCCGAGCAAGCCCAGGCGCTGGGCGCGGCTCTTGAGCTGGGGCAGGCTTTCCTCGCCGGAGAGGTAGACCGACTTGGCGCCCAGCGCGGCCTGCCGTCCTGCGAGCTGGAGCAGGAGCGTGGACTTGCCGATGCCGGGTTCGCCGCCCAGGAGCACCGCGCCGCCCGGAGTCAGCCCCTTGCCCAGCACCTGATCCAGGGCGGGAAAGCCCGTGGTGCGGCCTTCGAGGCTGTCTTCCGGGAGATCCTCCAGCGGACGCGGTCCCGCGCCTGATTCGGAAGTGCGCCCGGCGCGGGCCTTGCCCTGGGCCACGGACACGGCCTCCAGGGTGTTCCAGGCCTTGCAGGAAGGGCACTGGCCCTGCCAGCGCGGGGATTGCCCTCCGCAGGACGCGCAGCGAAACACTTCCTTGGTCTTCATGTCCACTCTCCGGATGTTGAAGGCTGATGGCCGATCGACCGCAAGGCCGACCAGGAGCCAATGCGCCGCGACGAAGCGGAACCCGCCCCGCACGGACGACAAAAGGGCGCGACCGCTCGCGCCCTCCTGCAAATCAAAAAAGGCCCCGACGAGCGGGGCCTTATTCTTAACGTTTCGGGTCGCGGGCGTCCACGATCTCGATCTGGTATTCCTTGACGTTCTTGGGCGGGTCGAAGAAGACCACCATGAACGGCGTGGTCTGGTCCGGCTTGATGAAGGAATTGTTGGCGTAGATGCCCGCCGAGGAGTTCAGGCTCTCCTCGATCTCCTCCTTGGTCTGGACCTGGAGCTGGAGCAGGGAGAGCGTGTTGCCGCACATCTGCTCCTGGGTGGCGAGCACGTTGCCCTGCTCGTCGAAGAGGGTCACGAGCACCTTGATGCGCTCCTTGGCCTCCTGGAACTTGTTCAGGGCCTTGCCCTCGACCACGAAAAGCGGCCCGGCGTGCTCGTTGGTGATCACGTACTGGCGGAAATCCACGGGCTGGATGTTCTTGATCCGCTCGGCGGGCAGCTCGCCCGGCTCGGGCTGCTGCGGCTCGTCCGGTCCGAGCACGAAGGGAACCTTGAAGGGCAGCTCGGTGCCGAGCTGGACGCCCATGGTCTGCATGGAGTCCGGCAGGGACCACATGCCGAAATTGAAGGTCACGATGGCTCCGGCCGCGCCCAGAAGCAGCAGCAGGATGAGGTAGAGCAGGAACTTGCCGAATCCCCCGCCCTTGCGCTTGGGCTCCAGATCGAGGTCGTCTCCGGAAAGGGAGTGGAAGAGGTCGCTGCGCGCCTCGTCGTCGTACTCTTCCTCTTCGGAATCGTCGGCCACGAGGTCCGGCGCGGCGTTCTCGTCTTCGAGATCCTCGTCCGCCAGCCCGAAATCGTCGTCGGGCGCTCCGGAAAGCACGTCGTCCTCGGAATCGTCGTCGAGGTTGAAGCTGCCGAACCCGCCATCCGTTTCGGCGGATTCCTTCTCGTCCTCGTCCGCGTCCGCGAATCCGGCGAAGAGGTCGTCCCCGGCCTCGTCGTCGTCCAGGTTCAGGTCGCCTTCCGCGCCTCCGGCCGGAGCTTCGGCGGCGAAGTCCTCGTCGAAGTCGCCTCCGAAGTCGTCCCCGCCGTCCGCGACAGCCTCCTCAAAGGCCTTGTCGAAATCCGAGTCCGGCTCCGGAACGGGCGCGGCGGCCTTGGGCGGTTTCTGGGCCTTGGGCGGCGTGGGCGCCTGCACCATGTCGTCCGTGAGGATTTCCGTCTCCTCTTCGGGCGGCGGCGGAGTCACGCGGAAGACGTGCTCGCACTTGGCGCACTTCACTTTCAGCCCCTTGGCCGTAATCTTTCCGTCAGGAAGATTATATTTCGTCTCACAGCTGGGACAGGCGACGATCATGGCAGTCTCTCTTAGGCGCGCTCGGGGCGCACCAGCTCGTAGATAGCGTCAAGCTCCCGGTATCGCTCGGCATAATCCATACCGTAGCCCACCAGAAAACCCGCACCGGTCAGGTTGAACCCGGCGAAATCGACTTCGATGTCGATTTCACGCCTTTCCCGTTTATCAACAAGTGCGCAAACTTTCAAACTCAACGGCTCGCTTTTCGCAAACACGTGCCGAAGAAATTCAACGGAATTTCCGGTGTCCACGATGTCCTCGACGATGAGCACGTGCTTGCCCTCGATGGGCACCTCGAGATCCTTGGAAAAACGCATTTCCTTGCCCCGGCTGGTGCCCGACCCGTAGCTGGCGAGGCGCACGAAATCGTGCTCGCACTCGGTCTTCATGGCCCGCGCCAGGTCGGCGAAGAAAAGAAAGGCGCCCTTGAGCACGCAGACCAGCACCAGCGGCTCGTTGCCGTAGGATGCGCTGATCTCGCGGCCCAGCTCCCGGACGCGGTCGTGAATGGTCGCGGCATCGACCAGGGGATGCAGTTCATGACTCATATCATCGTTTCCTCAACGCGGACGCGGGGCCGCTCCGTCGCGGCTAGAGCCGCATCATCATGGCGGTCTCGTCGCAGTCCGGGAATTTGGGACAGTTCAGACAATCGGACCAGACCTTCTGCGGCAGCACGTCCTTGGGCACCTCGCGGAAGCCCAGGTGCGCGAAGAAGTCCGGCGTGTTCGAGAGCACGAACACCTTGTAGAGCCCAAGCGTGACGGCCTCGCTCAGGCAGGCCTCCACCAGATCGCGGCCCAGGCCCCGGCCGCGGAAGTCGCGGGTAATGACCAGGGAGCGTACCTCGGCCAGCTCCTCCCAGCAGATGGACAGGGCGCAGCAGCCCGCCAGCCGCCCGGTTTCCTTCTCCACGACCACGAAAAAATCACGCAGGAGCGTGTAGAGCTGGTTGAAGGAGCGCGGCAGGACCAGCCCTTCCTCCTCCGGATTGTCCAGCAGCATGGCGTGCATGGGCTTGACGTCGGAAATGCGCGCCTTGCGGATGACGAACGCGTTGTCCATCTATTTGGCCGCCGCCGCGCGCTTGATCAAAGCCGCGAGCATCTCTTTGGGGTAAAAGCCGGAGTCCTCGAAGGCGATCTCGCCCTTGGCGTCGTAGAGCAGAAGCTTGGGAATGTAAACGGTGCGCAGCTCGTCGCCCACGGCGGGCTCCACCAGCAGCACCGTGGCCCCGGGCTCGTATTCCTTGAAAAACCCGCGGACAAGGTTCTTGTCCATGTCCAGGTTGAGCAGCAGCACCTCCAGCTCGTCCGGGGGGAACTGGTCGGCCAGCTCCTCGAGCACGGGCATCTCCTGCACGCAGGCCGGGCAGTTCACGGACCAGAGGCAGACGAGCACGGCCTTGCCGCGTCCCGCGGCGATGCGCTCCTTGACCTCTTCCACGTTCAGGGGCTTCAGGCTGTCGCTCCAGTGGCCCCCGGTGGAGGCGGAAGCCTCTTCCCCGGACGAGGCCGAGCCTTCCGGCGAACCGGAGGAACAACCGGCCTGCAACGCCACCAGCAGCAGCGCCGCGACCAGCATGGATCCGAAAACGGATATTCTTTTCATGGATACCTCGTGAATCTTGGGCGCGGTTGTATCAGAAAGCTTCCGGCCCGAAAAGGACACAGTAAGGCCCCCGGCCCCATCAGGCAAGCCCGGACCGCGAGGCGCGGACATACACGCCTGCGCGCCGGGCCACAAGCGCGCGGCGCGCGGGCGGCCTTCCGCCTAGTTCATCAGGCGCTTGGCCAGCTTGACCGCGCTGACCGCGTCCGTGGAGAAGCCGTGCGCGCCGATGGCCTCGGCAAAGGCTTCCGTGACCACGGCCCCGCCGATCATCACGCGCACGTCGTCCAGGCCCTGCTCCTTCAGCAGCTTGATGGTGTCCTCCATGCGCACCATGGTGGTGGTCATCAGCGCGGAAAGTCCCACGAGCTTGGCCCCCTCGGCCCTGGCCGCCTCCACGATGCGCTCGGCAGGCACGTCCTTGCCCAGGTCCACGACCTCGAAGCCGTGGTTGCGCAGCATCAGGCAGACGATGTTCTTGCCGATGTCGTGGATGTCGCCCTCCACGGTGGCCATGACCACGCGGGGCTTGTCCTTGCCCGCGCCGTCCTTTTCCAGCAGCGGCTTGAGCAGCTTGAACGCGGTTTGAAGCGTTTCCGCGGACTGGATCAGCTGGGGCAGGAAGTATTCCTTGCGCTCATACTTTTCGCCCACCTCCATGATCGCCGGGATGAGCCGGCCGTCCACCAGGGAAAAAGGCTCCGCGCCCTTGTCCAGCTCGGCCTGCACCAGGGCGGTGATGCGGTTCAGCTCGCCCCGGACCACGGCCGCGTGCAGCGGGTCCGCGTCCGGCACGCTGCCCGCGCCGCCTCCGGCCGACCCGGCGGAGCCCGCTGCCGGAGCGCCGCCGCCCGCGGGCTTCCACTCGGCGTAGCCCGCGATGAAGCGCCCGGCCTGGGGGTCGCGGTTCAGCAGCACCTCGGACGCGGCCAGGGCCTCGCGCAGACGCGCCGAGCCGGGGTTGGCGATGAACGAGGCCAGCCCGGAACAGAGACACATGCCCAGGAAGGTGGAGTTGAGCAGCTCGCGCGCGGGCAGGCCGAAGGAGATGTTGGAAAGTCCCAGGGTCGTGGCCAGCCCCAGCTTTTCCGTGCAGTAGCGGATGGTCTCCAGGGTGGCGCGGGCCGCTTCCGGCTTGGAGGAAACCGTCAGGGCTAGGCCGTCCACAACGGCGAGGCGGCGCGGCACGCCCAGGGACTCGGCCTCGTCGAGCATCTCCTCGATGATGGCGATGCGCTCGGCAGCGGTCACGGGGAGCTTGCGGCCCTTGATGGGCAGCAGGATGAACGGTGCGCCGAACCGGGCGCAGAGCGGTCCCAGCTCGGCCATGCGGCCCGGATCGCCGCTGATGGAGTTGACCAGGGGCGAGCCCGGATAGCTCCAGAGCGCCTCGGCCACGGCCGCCGGGTTGGAGGAGTCGATGCACAGGGGCGTGGTGAAGCGGCCCACCAGGGTCTTGACCAGTCCGGGCAGGGTCACGGTCTCGTCCACCATGGCCGCGCCCACGTTCACGTCCAGCACGGGCGCGCCCAGCTCGATCTGCTCCGAGGCGAGGCGCAGGGCCTCGTCCTGGAGCCCCTGCTGCAACTCGGCGATGAGCTGCTGCTTGCCCGTGGGGTTGATGCGCTCGCCGATGAGCACTGCGGGGTGGCCGCCGCCCAGGGGCACGCCCGCCCCGCGCGAGGTCAGGACCACGGCGCGGTCCTCCGGCTCCGGGCGGTTCCAGGCGCGGCCCGCGCAGCGCGAATGCAGCGCGCGGATGTGGTCCGGCCCGGTGCCGCAGCAGCCCCCGGCGAACTTGGCGCCCAGCTCGAAGAAGCGCGCGGACTGCTCGGCAAAGACGTCCGGCCCCAGGCGGAACACGGTCTTGCCGTCCGCGTCCAGCTCGGGCAGGCCCGCGTTGGCCGCGACGTAGAGCGGGGTGGAAAGCCGCCGCAGCATGGACTCGACCACGCCCGCGAGCTGTTCCGGCCCGGCCGAACAGTTGGTGGCCACGAGGTCCGCGCCCATGTTCTGCATGGTGTCGATGAAGTGCAGGGGGGCGGTGCCGGTGAGGCTGTTGGCCCCCTCGAAGGTCATGGACACGCCCACGGGCAGGTCGCAGACCTCGCGGGCCGCGATGACCACGGCGCGCGCCTCGGCCAGATCGAAATGCGTTTCGCCGAGAATCAGGTCGGCCCCGCCGTCCACGCAGCCCTTGATCTGCTGCTTGAAGACCTCCACCAGCTCACGGAAGGTCAGCTCGCCCAGCGGCTCGCAGAAATGCCCGGTGGGTCCGATGCTGGCGGCCACGAAGGCGTTGTCCCCGGCGGCCTTCCGGGCCAGGGCGCACATGGCCCGGTTCAGCTCGTAGGCGTCGGCGTCCAGGCCGAGCTTGAGCCGCGAGCCGCCGAAGGTGTTCGTGGTCAGGATTTCGGCTCCGGCGGCGAGATAATCGCGATGCACCTGGAGCACCGGGTCGGGAGTCTTCAGGCCGAACAGCTCCGGCGACATGCCTGCGGGCAGCCCGCGCTGCTGGAGCAGCGTTCCGTAGCCGCCGTCGAAGAAATGCACCTTGTCGTCGTTGAGAAGCTTGCGAAAGTCCGGCATCTGAATCTCCCGGCGGCGGTTGCCGCCTCACCCGGTTCCGGTCCTGGTCCGGGGCTTGGTCGGCGCGGGCGTGCGAGGCCCGCGCATGATTGTCGCGTGCGTTTCCTGCGTTCCTATATCAAGACATCTCAATATAGGCAACGTTGAATTGGCCCGACTGGCACGCGGCGCGAATTCCGGGTAGGGTACCATTCCGGCGGCCTCCCTGCCGCCTCCGGACCGACCGAGCAAGGCGCTCCGGAAGGCCTCGGAGGGCACAGGTTGAAAAACATACCCGAAAGGTATACCGTGTGCATTTGACCGCCATTGAACACCACACGGCGATGCTTTCGCCGGAAGAACATCCAGACATGAAACCGGACACCACTTCCCAGCCGGATGTCGACCAGGCGTCGGTGAATAAAGCCGAAGCCGGAGACGCCAAGATTGCCAGCAGCGAAAAGCCCGACAAGGCCGAAGGCTTCATGCTGCCCGCCCTCAAGGACAAGCGCTCCGGCCAGGTGGTGCCCAGCGACCCGCTCCAGCTCTACCTGCGCGAGATTTCGCGCTTCCCCATGCTCAAGCCGGAAGAGGAGCAGGAGCTGGCCCAGCGCGTGCGCGAAAACGGCGACCAGGACGCGGCCTTCCGCCTCGTTTCCTCCCACCTGCGCCTCGTGGTCAAGATCGCCATGGAATTCCAGCGCCGCTGGATGCAGAACGTGCTCGACCTGATCCAGGAGGGCAACGTGGGCCTGATGAAGGCCGTGAACAAGTTCGACCCGGACAAGGGCATCAAGTTTTCCTATTACGCGGCCTTCTGGATCAAGGCGTACATCCTCAAGTACATCATGGACAACTGGCGCATGGTCAAGATCGGGACCACCCAGACCCAGCGCAAGCTCTTCTACAACCTGAACAAGGAACGGCAGCGGCTGCTCTCGCTCGGGTTCAACCCGACCACGGAGGCCCTTTCCGAATCCCTGAACGTCAGCGAGTCCGAGATCGTGGAGATGGACCAGCGCCTTTCGCGCGGCGACATGTCCCTGGACATGCCCATGAGCGACGACACGGACTCCACCCGGCTCGACTTTCTGCCCTCCCTGGCCCCCGGCGTGGAGGAAACCCTTTCCGACAATCAGATTTCCTCCATCCTGCTCAAGAATCTCAAGGCCATCGAGCACGATCTCAACGACAAGGAACTGGCCATTCTCAACGAGCGCCTGCTTTCGGACTCCCCCGTGACCCTGCGGGAGATCGGCGAGCGCTTCGGGGTCACGCGGGAGCGCGTGCGCCAGATCGAGGCGAGGCTGCTGCAGAAGATCCGGCAGCATCTGGAAGAAACGGTGGACGATTTTTCCGTGGAGTGGATCAACAAAGATGAATGACAAGCTCATTGCCCTGAAGAAACAGTCCTGCAGGCTGGCCCGCCAGCACAACCTGCCCTCCTTCTACAGCGACTTCGCCGAGGAGGCCGACTTCTCTTCCGACCTGTTCTTCAACAACCAGGCCCTGCTCAAGCTCCAGGAAGACTCCGTCGCCTTCTTCTACGACGACTACATGTTCGGCATCGAGCATTCCAAGCGCCTGGCCCAGGACGCCTGCACCATCCTGCTGGCCTGGGACAACGGCCTGACCAGCCAGGCCTCCCGGCGCACCGGGCTGCTGGCCCAGGTCGCGGCCATGATCCGCGACATCGAATGCTCCGACGGCGAATCCGACCGCAGCCAGGGCTCGGCCCTGTCCCTGCTGGACGGCTGCCCGCTCTCCCCGGAGGAAAAGCGGCTCGTGACCCGCGCCTGCACCTGCCGCACCCGCCCGGACCCGGCGGAGATGCCCGAAGGCAGCGAGCTGCGCGCCCTGAGCTTCAGCCTGCACGACGCCTACTGGTTCCGCTTCGGGCCGGACATCTTCTCCACCGTCATGTGGATCTACTGCGACTACACCACCCTGAGCCTGCCCGAACTGGTGGACCAGTTCGAAAAGGGCGTGGACGCCGCGCGCTACGCCTCGGACGGATTCCTCACCGAGCCGGGCAGGAAGTACGGCCCGGAGATCCTTCAGGCCGGAGTGGAGCAGGGCGAGCTCATGCTCAAGCTGCTGCGCGAGGCCGCGGGCATGGAAGAGGGACGCTGACACGGCCTCCGGACCACACCAACAACGCATCCACACGGAGCGCACCGCATGAGCATTTTCGCAGCCCGAAAGAACATTTCCGCAGACCGCGACTCCGGGAGATGCCGCACGGGCGCGCTCCTGGCTGGCCTGATCTGCCTCGCCTGCCTGGCCGTCCTGGCCGGGTGCGCCGCGCATCCCTCGACGCGGACCGCGCCCCCGGCCTCCGTCCCCCTGAGCCCGGAAGCCCAGCGCACCTACGACTACCTGCTCTTCCAGGATCAGCGCTCCGCGCTGGAGCGGCTCGCCCGGCTCGGACAGGACATGACCGAGGAGCAGTACGCCGAGGCCATGGAGATCCAGAAGCGCGCGGCCCAGGCCGCGGACCGGCTCCTCGCCGAGCAGCCTTCCCCGGAACTCTACGGCGAAAAGGCCTCCCTCTATTTCAATTCGGACCAGCTCTCCGAAGCCCGCTCCATCCTGGACGCGGGACTGGCCAAGTTTCCCAACGACCGCGACCTCGTGAGCATGCTCGCCAGCGCCTACCTGCTGGAAGGCAACACCAAGAGCGCGGCCCTGCTCCTGGAAGCATACCTCTACAGCGCGCCCGAAGACCACGAAATGCGCAAGCGCCTCGCCGGGGTGCTCATCGACTCCCAGGATTTCGCCAAGGGGCTCGACCAGATCAACATCATCCCCAAAAAGGAGCGGGACAAGGTCGCCCTCTACCTCCAGGCCAGGGCCGAGTCCCGCCTGGGCAAGCGCCGGCAGGCGCTGGCGACCCTGGACCAGACCCTCAAGCTCGACCCGGACTACTATGAAGCCTGGGCCGAGGTGGCCTACCTGCGCGAGCTGGAAAACGACCTGCCCGGCGCGATCAAGGCGTACAAGCGCCTGCTCGACCTGGGCGGCCCGGAAGAAGAGATCCGCATCCGGCTCGTGACCCTGCTGCTCAAACTGAACAGCGTGGACCAGGCGCTCAAGGTCGCCATGGAAGGCCCCACGGAGAAATCCTACCTTCTCTCGGCCTCCAGCGCCTTCCTCAATCAGGGCTTCCCGGCCCAGGCATCGGCCGTGCTGGACACCCTGGGCGGGTTCGACCCCGTGCCCACGGAATACTTCTTCTACAAGGCCGTGATCGCCTTCGAGGCGGAGGAGGACGTGGAAAAGGCCCTGGAATACCTGGACCAGGTGCCCACGGACGACGACCGCTACGACGAGGCCCTGGAATTCCGCATCCAGATCCTGCACGGCCTGGAACGGCCCGAAGACGTGCTCAAGCTCATCCGCGAGGGCCAGGCCAAGTTTCCGGACAAGCTCGGATTCTACCAGATGGAATCCGAGTACTGGCTCAGCCGCGAAGACGAGCAGCAGGCCCTGGGCGCGCTGGAGCGCGGGCTGGCCCGCAGGCCGGACAACCCGGACCTGCTCTACCGCTACGGAGCGCTGCTCGACCGTACGGGCCAGCGGGAAAAGGGTCTGCAGATCATGGAGCGGATCATCAAGAGCGACCCGCAGCACGCGGACGCCCTGAACTACATCGGCTACACCCTGGCCGAGGAGGGCCGCGACCTCCAGCGCGCCCTGGTGCTCGTCGAAAACGCCCTGCTCCAGGAGCCGGACAACGGCTACATCATCGACTCCCTGGCCTGGGTGCACCTCAAGTCCGGCCATCTGGACAAGGCCTGGGAGCAGATTCAGCGCGCCGTGCGCGAGGTGCCCAAGGATCCCACCATCTGGGAGCACTACGGGGACATCGCCAAGGCCCTCGGCAAGAAGGTCTCCGCCCTGGAAGGCTACCGCAAGGCCATCCAGTACGGATCGGAAGAGGTTGACCGCATCAAGGACAAGATTAAGTCTTTATGATCGACGCGCCCCGTTCCCGCCCGGCCGCCCTGCTCGCCTGGGCCGCGCTTTTCTGCGTCCTGTCCGGCCTTCTGGGCGGCTGCGCCAAGAGGCCCCTGCCCGACTACGGCTTCGCGCCGCAGACCTGGAACGTCTTCAACGCGCACTACCGGGTTCGCCCGCAGGCTCCGGCCTTCGCGGTCTCCACCAGCCTGGCCTGGAGCTCGGGCAAGAAGAGCGCGCGCATCCTCATCGATCTCTGGGGCGCCTTTTCCCACGCGGACATGCCCGACGGCGGCGCGGGCAGCGGCGCGATCATCCGCATGGATGCCTGGTCCAACCTGGGCGGCAGCCTCTGCAACCTGCGCGAGGGCACGGATGGCCTGGCCGCGCTCTACCCGGACCAGCTCAAGGCCTACACCCACTCCGACCCGGTCATCGGCGCGCGCCTGCTCGGCCTGCCCTTTCCCTTTTCCCTGGCCGACTTCGCGGCCCTGCTCTACGGCGACTTCACGGACCTCGTGCCCGAACGCTACGACGCGGTGGAAGCCCTGCCCAAGGGCGGCTATCGCTACACCTTCCGCACGGGCCGGGTGCGCAGCCTGAGCCTGGACAAGGCGGCCCGGCCCCTGGCCATGTCCGGCCAGACCAGCGTGCCGGAGGAATACCGCGAAAAGCTCGGCGGCCTCTGGAGCATTGATTTTTCCAACTATCCGGACAGCGCCGCGCCCGCTCCCGCAGACCCGGCCCAGCCGGAAAAGGCCCGCGCGCCCATGGCCGAACGCCTTTTCCTGACCCTTCCGGGCGACAACCGCGGCAGCTTGCGCATCCAGTCGCGAGAGCTTAAACTTGACGAATGGCCGGACAAGGCCATGACCCTGAACCTGCCCGAAGGGGTCGAGGTCCGCGCCCTGGACGGCGCGCCCAGAGACTGGACCACCGGGCGGCCCGAAGGCGAAGAGCCGATGCCGGGCGACAATGACCAACCATAGCCGAATCGGAGCGAAGATGTCCGAAACGACCCAGGAAAATACCTCCCGAACCAGCTACCCCATTCCCGGTCCCGAACCGGGGCTGATCGAAAATTTCCTGCTGGGACTGCGCGTTGTCTGGCGCGAGAGCGGGAAGGCGCTCTCCGGCCTGCTGCACCGCTACGAGCGGCGCGCGCTTGCCAAGCGGCTCGATGAAGAGTACTGCCGCCTGGGCCGCATCCAGGCCGGGCACGACGCCGAAACCAGCCGGGCGCTGGTCATGGGCCAGATCGGCCTGCTCCGGGACGAAATCGACGCCCTGGACCAGGAACGCAAGAACCAGGCCGCCTGACGGCCAAAGACCCCAGGGCGCGCCCGCGCCGAAAGAGGGAAGACATGTCCAAAAACGTGATCATCGGCTGCGACCACGGCGGATTGGCGCTCAAGGAAACCCTGAAGCCCTTCATCGAAAAGATGGGCTGGAGCGTGACCGACCTCGGAACCCACACCACGGACAGCTGCGACTACCCGCTCATCGCCAAGGCGGTCTGCGACGCCGTGCTCAAGGACGAGGGCTCCCTCGGCATCCTCATCTGCGGCACGGGACTCGGCATGTCCATGACCGCGAACCGCATTCCCGGCATCCGCGCGGCGGTCTGCACCAACGAATACATGGCCCGCATGGCCCGCGCCCACAACGACGCCAATGTGCTCTGCCTCGGCGAGCGCACCACCGGCCCCGGCCTGGCCCAGGAGATCACCCAGGTCTACCTGAGCGCCGAGTTCGAAGGCGGACGCCACCTGCGCCGCATCAATCTGATCGAAAACTAACCATATATTTCAAAGGAATACGCGCATGTCCCAGGATACGCTCAAAAACGGCCAGCTCGTGGTCAACACGGTCAAGGGCCTCGTCATGGACGGCACCCGCAAGGCCAATTCCGGCCACCCCGGCGGGGCCATGTCCTCGGCGGACTTCGCCACCACGCTCTTCAAGGATTTCCTGAACTACGATCCCGAAGATCCGACCTGGTTCAACCGCGACCGCTTCGTGCTCTCCGCGGGCCACGAGTCCATGCTGCTCTACTCCCTGCTCCACCTCCAGGGCCTGCTGCCCCTGGAAGAGCTGGAGCGGTTCCGCCAGTGGGGCTCCAAGACCCCGGGCCACCCGGAAGTCCACCTGACCCCCGGCGTCGAAGCCACGGCCGGACCGCTCGGCCAGGGCTTTTCCCAGTCCGTGGGCATGGCCGCGGCCGAGGCCTTCCTGAACGAGACCCTGGGCGCGGACGTGGTGGACCACTTCACCTACGTGCTCGTCTCGGACGGCGACATCCAGGAGCCCGTGTCCCTGGGCTCGGCCATCCTGGCCGGACGCTGGGGCCTGGGCAAGCTCATCGCCTTCTACGACTCCAACAAGGTCCAGATCGCCGGAGCCTGCTCCCGCGTGGACTGCACCAACTACGTCCAGGCGTTCGAGTCCTTCGGCTGGCATGTCCAGGAAGTGGACGGACACGACCGCGAAGCCATCGCCGAGGCCCTCAAGCGCGCCCAGATGGAAGCCACCCGGCCCAGCATCATCATCGGCCACACCATCATGGCCCAAGGCTCGGCCGGACGCGAAGGCGACCATGAAACCCACGGCTCGCCCCTGCCCCCGGAGGAAATCGCCGCCACCAAGTCCAAGATGGGCCTGGATCCCGAACAATTTTTCCAGGTGCCGGCCGCTGCCCTGGCCGAGTTCCGCGCCCGCTTCGACGGCCTGCGCGCCAACGCGGACGAGTGGAAGGCCAACCTCAAGGCCAAGCTCGCGGACAAGGACTTCGCCGCCAAGTGGAACCTCTTCACCGGCCCGCGCTCCGCGCTCCAGGTGGAGATGCCCTCCTTCGCGCCCGGCGAGAAGGTCGCCACCCGCAAGGCCTGGGGAGCCTGCCTGAACCAGATCATGGACCAGCTGCCCCAGCTCGTGGGCGGCTCCGCGGACCTCGACCCCTCCAACCAGACCGTGAAGTTCCGCGACCACGTGGGCTGTTTCGGCGTGGACGGGTTCGGCAGCCGCAACCTCTCCTTCGGCGTGCGCGAGTTCCCCATGGCCGCCATCGTCAACGGCCTGGCCCTGCACGGCGGCGTGATCCCCTTCGGCGCGACCTTCCTGACCTTCTCCGACTACTGCCGCAACGCCATCCGCATGAGCGCGCTCCAGGAACTGCCCGCGCTCTACGTCTTCACCCACGACTCGTTCTACCTCGGCGAGGACGGCCCCACGCACCAGCCCATCGAGCACCTCTCCTCCCTGCGGCTCATCCCGGACGTCATCGACCTGCGCCCGGCCGACGCCGTGGAAACCGCGCTCTGCCTGGATGTCGCCCTGCGCCAGGAAAAGCACCCCTGCTGCCTGTTCCTGACCCGCCAGGGCCTGCCCACCCTTGATCCCGCCGTGCACACCGGCATGGCCGAGGGCGTGAAAAAGGGCGGCTACGTGCTCGTGGACCCCGAAGGCGGCCCCGACGCCGTGGACATGGTCATCGTGGCCACCGGGTCCGAGGTTTCCCTGGCCATGGCCGCGGCCAAGCAGCTGCCCCAGCACAAGATCCGCATCGTGAGCATGCCCTCGGTCACGCTCTTCGAGCGGCAGAGCAAGGAATACAAGGACAGCGTGCTGCTGCCCAAGGTCGCCAAGCGCGTGGCCGTGGAAGCCGGACGGCCCGAACTCTGGTACCGCTACGTGGGCATGGACGGCCTGATCAAGGGCATCGACCACTTCGGCCACTCCGCGCCCTACCAGAAGCTCGAAGAGGAATACGGCTTCACCCCGGACGCGCTGGCCAAGCTCATCCAGGAAAAATACTCCTAGCTTTCGGGAAGCAACCGGGGGAAAACCTTTCTGAAGAGAGGTTCTTCCCCCGGCCCCCCTTTCCAAAGACGTTCATCGGCGGAATGCCTTTCGGCATTCCGCTTTTGTTTTCCACGAGGAACAGTCCGCAGCCACCTCCCCGTCTCGCTTCCCTTTCCGCGCTTAAGCGCGGATGCGCAGCATCGGGCTTCGGCGCAAAATGGGAGCCCGGAGGGCCGCGGGCCTTCTGGCCGCCGGAGGCGAAACGCTTCCTCCCGATTGCGGCGCGATTGTCATCCGAAACGGTTTGGCATACGTAGGCAGGCAGATCGTTGCAATGTTGCAGCCCTTGAAACTTCGTCCGCGCCGAGCGCGGGCATACGATTTGGGAATTCTATTTCCTGGAGGATGACATGGAAGCTCCGTCCAAGAATCTGGCGATGGACCTGGTGCGCGTGACCGAGGCCGCGGCTCTGGCCGCAGGCCGCTGGCTGGGCCGAGGCGACAAGAATTCCGGCGATCAGGCCGCTGTGGACGCCATGCGTCTTTCGTTCAACAGCCTGGACATCGACGGCCGGATCGTCATCGGCGAGGGCGAGAAGGACGAAGCGCCCATGCTCTACAACGGCGAGCGCGTGGGCACGGGCGACGGCCCGGCCGTGGACGTGGCCGTGGACCCCGTGGAGGGCACGAATCTGCTGGCCACGGGCCGTCCCAACGCCATCGCCGTGGTGGGCGTGGCCCCGGCGGGCACCATGCTCGATCCCGGTCCCAGCTTCTACATGCAGAAGCTGGTGGTTCCGGCTCCGGCGCGCGCCGTGGTCGACATCGAGGCCCCGGTGGGCCACAACCTCAAGTCCATTGCCAAGGCGCTCGGCAAGGACGTGGACGACCTCGTGGTCTTCGTGCTGGACAAGCCGCGCCACAAGCCGCTCATCGCCGAGATCCGCGCGGCGGGCGCGCGCATCCAGCTGCATACGGACGGCGACGTGAACGGCGCGCTCATGGCCGTGAACCCGCGCGGCGACGTGGACGTGATGATCGGCACGGGCGGGACTCCCGAAGGCGTGCTGGCGGCCTGCGCCATCCGGGTCATGGGCGGCGAGATGTTCGCCCGTTTCGACCCGCAGCTGGAAGACGAGAAAAAGGCCATGGCCGAGGCCGGGTTCGACCTGACGCGGGTCTACACCGCCGCCGACCTGGTCAAAAGCGACGACGTGTTCTTCGCGGCCACGGGCCTTTCCGGCGGTTCGTTCCTGAAAGGCGTGCGCTACACGGGCACGGGCGCGCTGACCCACTCGCTGGTCATGCGCGGCCACACCGGCACGATCCGCTACATCGAGTCGGAACATTCCTGGGACAAGCTGATGCGCTTTTCCTCGGTGAAGTACGACTAGAGCGCCGAAGGATGCACGAAATGGAAAAGGCCCGGATGTCCGGGCCTTTTTCGTGTGCGCCGCGAGCCGCGCAGAGGACCGTGTCCGGGCCGCTAGGCGGCGGAACCGATCTTTTCCAGCTCCTCTTCGTAGAGCAGCTTGTCCACGTTGAGCAGGATCTTCACGTCGTCGCCGATCTTGCCCATGCCCTTGATGAAGCGGCTGCCCGAGCCCTTGGAAACCTGGGGCGGCGGGGAGACGTTCTTTTCGGGAATGTCCGCCACTTCGTTCACGGTGTCGACCACGAGGCCGATGGACGTTTCATTGATGCGCACCACGATGACGCAGGTGCGGTCATCGTAGTCGCGCGGCTCCATCTTGAAGCGCGTGCGCACGTCCATGACCGGGATGACCTGGCCGCGCAGGTTGATGACGCCCTTGACGAAGCCGGGCATGTCCGGAACTTCGGTGATCTTCTGGATGCCCACGATCTCGATGACGTAGCGGATATCCAGGCCGTAATCCTCGTTGCCGAGGTGGAAGGTGAGGTACTTGTCCTTTTGGGAATCGCCGTCCTCATCGTCCATGAAATCGTCTTCGATGACGTTGTTGAGCTTATCTTCCGACATCGTGCCCTCCCTGGAAAGGTGATTGCGATCGAACAGTATGATATAGGATCGGACCAGAGGGCGCAAGATATAGCGTCTGATGGTTCACCAATAATCATGGAGGCCTCATGCTGGTCATCATACTTGGCGGAACCGGGTTCATCGGCAGGGCGCTTTGCGCGGAGCTGCTCGGTGCGGGTCACGAGGTGGCAGTTGTCTCGCGCTCCCCGGCCAAGGTCCGGAGCGTGCTCGGCGAGGGCGTCCGCGCGCTGGAAGGCGGCGGCCCCGGCTCCTGGGCCGGGCTGCTCGGCCCGGAGACCGCCGTGGTCAACCTGGCCGGGGAGAACATCGCGGCGCGCTGGACCCCGGAACGCATGCGCCGGATCCTGGAGAGCCGGGTGCGCTCCGGAGAGGCCGTGGCCGCCGCCGTGGCCGAGGCCAAAGAGCGCCGCGCGACAGCGCCCGCCCTGGTGGTCCAGGGCTCGGCAGTGGGCTTTTACGGCCCGCAGCCCGGCGATCTCGTCCTGGACGAAGAGTCGCCTTCCGGAGGCGGCTTCCTGGCCGAGGTCTGCCGCAAGTGGGAGGCGGCCAGCCGACCCGTCGAGGAACTGGGCGTGCCGAGGGCCGTGGTGCGCACGGGCGTGGTGCTCGGTCCGGGCGGCGCCCTGGCCAAGATGGTTCCTCCGTTCCGGTTCTTCCTCGGCGGTCCCGTGGGCAGCGGGCGGCAGGTGCTTTCGTGGATTCACCTTGCGGACGAGGTGGGGGCCATCCGATACCTTATCGAAAACCGTCTCGGCGGCGTGTTCAATCTCACCTCGCCGCAGCCGGCCACATCCCGGGAGTTCGCCCGCGCCCTGGGCAGGGCTTTGCGCAGGCCCGCGCTGCTCCCTGTTCCGGGCTTCGCCCTGCGGCTGCTCTATGGGCGCATGGCCGACGAGGCGCTGCTCTCGGGCCAGCGCGCGCTGCCGAGCGCCCTGCTCCGGGCGGGGTACGAATTCCGCCGCCCGCAGCTGGACGCGGCCCTCGCGGACGCGGTGCAGGGCCTCTAGGCGCGGCGGCCCCGCCATCGGACAACGGCCCTTGAGCCCGGCGCGGCTCTGGTTTAGGGTTTGCGCGCATCGAGAACCACGGCCCCGGCAGGAGCGAGCATGGCAGGCAGAATTCTGATCATCGACGACGAAGAGGACATCCGTTTTTCCCTGCGGGGCATCCTCGAGGACGAGGGCCACGACGTCCGCGAGGCGGGCAGCGCGGAGCAGGGCCTGGAGGCTCTCGACGCCGAGCCGGCCGACGCGCTCTTCCTGGACATCTGGCTGCCCGGCATGGACGGGCTGGAAGCCCTGGAGCGCATCCACGCCTCCCGGCCCGACCTTCCCGTGGTCATGATCTCCGGGCACGGGACCATTGAAACCGCGGTGACCGCCCTGAAAAAGGGCGCTTTCGACTTCATCGAAAAGCCGCTCTCCCTGGACAAGGTCGTCACGGTCTGCCGCAACGCCCTGGAGCTTTCCCGGCTGGCCGAGGAAAACCGGGCGCTGCGCGCGCGCATCGGCGAGCAGCATCCCGTGCGGCTCACGGGTGAAAGCCCGGCCATCCGGACGCTGCGGCGGGCCATAGAGCAGGTCGCGCCCACGGACGCCTGGGTGCTGATCACCGGGGAAAACGGCACGGGCAAGGAAATAGTGGCCCGCTCCATCCACGCGGGCAGCCGCCGGGCGGACAAGCCCCTGGTGGCCGTGAACTGCGCGGCCATTCCTGAGGAGCTGATCGAATCCGAACTCTTCGGCCATGAAAAGGGCGCGTTCACCGGGGCGGAAACCGCCCAGGCCGGAAAATTCGAGCTGGCGGACAAGGGCACGCTCTTTCTCGACGAAATCGGGGACATGAGCCTGAAGACCCAGGCCAAGATCCTGCGCATTCTCCAGGAGCAGAGCTTCGAGCGCGTGGGCGGCCGCAAGACCATCAAGGTGGACGCGCGGGTCATCGCGGCCACGAACAAGAACCTCATGGACGAAATCCAGGAGGGCAACTTCCGCGAAGACCTCTATTACCGGCTCAAGGTCTTTCCGCTGGAGGTGCCGCCCCTGCGCGAACGCTCCGAGGACATTCCCCTGCTCATCCGCGATTTCGCGGCCAGGCTCGTCAGCGAGCACGCCTTCAAGCCGCTGAGCTTCTCCGAGGGGGCCATGCACGCCCTGGTGGGCTACGACTGGCCCGGCAACGTGCGCGAGCTGAAGAATTTCGTGGAACGGATGCTGATCATGTATTCGGGCTGCGAGGTCGGCACGGACGACCTGCCCGCGGAAATGCTGGGCGAATTCCAGGCGCGGGCGGCCTGCGCGGGCTGCCGCAACGCCGAAGCCGAGGCCGGGAACCTGCCTGACGGGCCTGTGGACCTCAAGCAGGCCAAGGCCGAATTCGAGGCGCACTTCCTGGAGGCCAAGCTGCGCGAATACGACGGCAACGTTTCCAGGCTGGCCAAGGCCGTGGGCCTGGAGCGCAGCTCCCTCTACCGCAAGCTCCGCCAGTACGGCATTCAGATGGACTAGACGGGAATCCGGCCGCAGGGCCTAGAAAGCTTTGGGCTCGCCGCCAGACGTGGCCTCGTTGCCCGAATGCGTGAGCTGTTCCAGCAGAATTCGTAGAAATTCCTCCCGCTGCACGGGCTTGGCGATATGCATGTCGCAACCGGCCTGGATGCACTTCTCGGCGTCGCCCTTGAGCGCGAAGGCCGTCAGCGCGAACACGGGCGTGCGCGGCAGACCCCGGTCGCGCTCCATCTTGCGGATCGCCCGCACCGCGTCGTACCCGTTCATCAAGGGCAGCTGCATGTCCATGAGCACGAGGTCGTAGCGCCGGGAGGAAAACTTCTCCAGGGCCTCGCGGCCGTCCCCGGCCATGTCCAGGCGCAGGGCCGTGGGTTCGAGGTAGGCCTCGATCAGGGTCCGGTTGGATTCGGTGTCCTCCACGAAGAGGACGTCTCCTTCGGGGATGGCCCGTTCCAGCTCGTCCTCGGCCTGGCGGGGGTGCTCGCCGGACGGGGAGTCGTCCGGCGCGTCCAGGGGCACGCTGAAGTAGAAGCTGCTCCCCTGGCCGAATTCGCTTTCCACCCAGATGCGCCCGTTCATCAGGTTGACCAGCCGCTGGCTGATGCTCAGGCCCAGGCCCGTGCCGCCGTAGCGCCGCGTGGTGGAGGAGTCGGCCTGCACGAAGCTCTCGAAAATGTCCTTGATCTTGTTCGGCGGAATGCCGATGCCCGTATCCCGGACGCAGAACAGGAGCATGTCCGGGCCGTGCTCCTGGGGTTCGCGCCGCACTTCCAGGTCGATGCGCCCCTGGTGCGTGAACTTGACCGCGTTGGAGAGCAGGTTGGCCAGCACCTGGCGCAGGCGTCCGGGGTCGCCGACCATGATTTCCGGCAGGTTGTCGGCCAGGACGCATTGCAGGTTCACGCCGTTCTTGCGCGCGCGGATGCCCATGATGTGGGCCAGCTTTTCCACCAGCTCGCGCAGGTCGAAGGGGATGTGCTCCAGATCGACCTGCCCGGCCTCCACCTTGGAGAGGTCGAGGATGTCGTTGATCAGGCTGAGCAGGCTTTCGCCCGCGTTGCGGAACAGCTCCACGTAGCCCCGCTGCTCCTCGGAAAGATCGGTCTCGGAAAGCACCTCGGCCATGCCCAGGATGGCGTTCATGGGCGTGCGGATCTCGTGGCTCATGGAGGCCAGGAATTCGCTCTTGGCGCGGTCCGCGTTCTCGGCGGCCTGGCGCGCCTGGATCAGGCGCTCCTGGGCCTCGCGCTGGGCCGTGATGTCCCGCAGGATGAAGAGCACGCCCGCGTGGTCCGGGTTGTTGCGGTAGTTCACGCCGCTGCATTCCAGGTGGCGCCAGACCCCGTTGCGGCAGCGCCAGCGGCAGCGCAGGGAGACGCTCTCCCCCGGGGAGGAAAGGAACCGCCGCAGCTGGTAGTCCGTGCGCAGCGCGTCCTCCGGGTGCACGTAGTCCACGAAGAGCTGGCCGCGCAGTTCGTCCGGGCGGTAGCTGGTGATGCGCTCCACTGCCGGGCTGTCCAGGGGCAGCTCCAGGCGCAGGTCGTCGTCCATGCTCAGGATCACGAAGGGGCTGTTGATCACGATGGCCTTGAACCGGGCTTCGCTGCGGCGCACGCTCTCCAGTGCCTCGATGCGCTCCGTGGCGTCCAGGGCGTAGCCGCTGACGTGGACGGGCTCGCCCTGTGCGTCGCGCTTGAGCCGGGCGCTCTGGCTGACCCAGATGATGCTGCCGTCCCTGCGCCGCGCTTTGTAGAGGAACTCCTTGATCTCGCCGTGCTCCCTGAGCAGCTCCAGCATCCGGTCCCTGTCCGAAAAGTCGGCGTACCAGTTGCGGCTGACGCGGCCGCCCTGGGCCTCCAGCTCCTCCATGCTCTCGTAGCCGCCGAGGCGCAGCATTTCGCGGTTCATGCTGAGAACCGCGTCGTCCATGGAGACCTTGAAGATGCCCACGGGAACATGGTCGTAGATCTCGCGCAGCTCCCGCTCGGCCTGGGCCAGGGCGTCCTCGGTCTTGCGCCTGCGCCGGACCTCCTTGTTCAGCCGCCAGTTCCAGAGCAGCAGCAGGGCCAGGATCAAAGCCCCCATGCCGCCCACGCGCAGGGTCAGGTTCCAGAAAGCCTCGTATTTTTCGTCCGGGGCCATTTCCGCGTCCACCCAGCGGCTCGCCACGGTGTCCCGGTCCCCCGCGTTCAGGGATTCAACGGCGCGGTTCAGGATCGAGGTCAGGTGGGGCATGCCCGGCCGCACGGCCAGGGAAAACTCGTCGTATTCGTATTCGGTGCGGGCCGCGACCTTGAGGTTGGTCAGGCCGAGACTGCGGATGCTCGCCGTCAGCGTGGGCAGGTCCCCCACCGTGGCATAGGCGAGGCCCAGCGAGACCTCCTCCAGGGCTTCGGCCACGCTCTCGGTCAGGCGCAGGTCGAGTTCGGGATAATCGCGATAGAGAAATTCGGTGCGCCCCGCATTGGCGGGCATGGCCACGGTCTTGCCCAGGACGTCCGTCAATCCGGAAAGAAACGGGGCGTCGGTCCGGGTGACGATGACCGAAGGCAGCCGCAGGAAAGGCTTGGTGAACAAAAACTCCTGGCGCAGGGACGGAGTGGGCAGCACGCAGGCCAGGGCGTCCACCTCGCCCCGGCGCAGCGCCCCGAAGCGCAGGGCCGGATCCATGCCCGGAACCATCTCCACCTGAAGCCCGGCGCGCTGGCCGATCAGATCGACATAATCCGGGACCATGCCCGAGGGCTTGCCCGAGGCGTCCGCAAAGCGCAGCGGAGGCAGCCCCGCGGCCACGCCCACGCGGATCAGCGGATGCGCGGCGATCCATTCGTCCTCGACCCCGGTCAGGCGCAGGTTTCCCTGCGACTGCGCCACAAGGCGGAACGCTGGTCCGGGCAGCCAGCGCCGCTCCAGCTCGACGAGATCGTCCAGAGTGATGGCCGCCAGCCCCCGGTCCACGGCGTCCATCAGCTCGGCGTCCTCGCGGCGTCCAGCGGCATGCAGCTGCCGGCGCATGTCTCCCTGGATCGTCACCCGGAATTCGCCGGAACGGCCGCTCAGCTCCAGGGCCAGCGCCACGCTCGACAGCTCCGCGAAGACGCCGTCCGCCAGGCCTTCCCGCACGCTGCGCAAGCCCGCGGCCTCGTCCGCCACGGCAACCACCGCGACGTCGGGCTGCCGCTCCCGGAGCCAGCCTTCCCAGGGGGAATGGCGCGCCACCGCGATGCGCAAATCCTGAATGCCTTCGGCAAGCGTGCGCTCCTGCGCGGCAAGAGGCGTGACCAGGGCGGAGTCCACCTCGAAAAGCGGCTGGGAAAAGGCCATCCAGCGCTGCCGCTGCGGCGTGCGGATCAGCCCGCTGTGCATGTCCGCCTCGCCTGTCCGCACCCACTCCTCGGTTTCCTCCCAGGTTCCGACCTTGAAGGTCACGGGAATCCCCGTGACCACGGACCAGCGCCGCCAAAGATCCACGAGCAGTCCTGCGGGCTCGCCCGCGTCGTTGCGCAGGGTGAAGGGAGGATGGTGGTCGGGACAGGCGATGATGACGGGCGCTTTTTCGCCACGGTCCGGAGAATCAGCGGACGAGGCGAGGGCGGCCCCGCAAAGCGGCCCGGACAGGGCCAGGAACACGGCAAGGATCACGGAAAGGAACAGGGCCGGAGAAAAAAGCGAGGCCCGCGGCCCCAAAGCACGCAGCCAGGGGCGACGCCAAACCCGCGCCGAAAGGGCCTTCGGCCGGGCGCGGTCATTCTTGCCGCTGTTCATGCCCGGTTGCTATCATAATCATCGGGAAGATAACAGACTATTATCAGCGCCTGCGGGCCGTTGTTTGCGCAGCCGCGGCGAAGCGTCAGCGTCCTCCCGCACCGCCGCCCATGCCGCGACCGCCGCCGCGACCCTGACCGCCACCGCCGCCTACGCCGCGACCGCCGCCGCCCACGCCGCGCCCCTGGCCGGCTCCCGGGCCGCGTCCACGACCCTGGCCCGCGCCGCACGGCCCGCGACCCTGGCCCTGGCCCTGGCTCTGGCTTTGTCCCTGTCCCGAAGCGCCGCTGCCGGAGCCTGCCGCGCGCTGCGCGCCCGCCGGGGGCGTCTGGGCCTGGCCGGAAGCGAGAAACCGATCCAGCGCGCTGCGCACGCTGCCCTCGGCGCACAGCTCGATGCGCACGTTGCCGCGCTGGAGCACGTCCTCGGCCTTGGGTCCGACCCGCCCCGTGAGCAGCACCTGCACGCCCGCGTCGGCCACGTGCTGTGCCGCCTGGATTCCCGCTCCCTGGGCCTGTGAGGCGTTGTCCCCGTTGTCCAGCCAGCGGTGTTCCCCGCTTTCGCTGTCGTAGATCACGAAACCGGAAGCCCGCCCGAAACGCGGGTCCATGGCGTCCTCCAGGGTTCGTCCCTGGCTGCTGATGGCGATAAGCATTGCTGCCTCCTTGTTGCGAAACAGGAAGCAACGGGCGTGCCGAAACGCAATCGGCTGAAATGTACGGGGATCAGGCAAAGGGAAAATCGCTGCGGGCGCGATATGCGCCCATTTTGACCTTGACTACGGAGCGGGCTGCGCCTGAAGGCCGAGCATGGGCGCAAGATGCTCCCAAACCTGTTCCGGCCGCAGCAGACGCATGCAGTCGTGATGCCCCCTGGGGCACTTTCGCGGGCCATGCAGGCCGCAGGGGCGGCAGTCCAGCCCGTCCACCTCCAGCACGCGGGCCGTGTCCCCGCGCGGGAAGAAGCCGAGGGAGCGCACCGTGGGGCCGAACAGGGCCAGCGTGGGCACGCGCTGCACCCAGGCCAGGTGCATGGGGCCGGAATCGTTGGTCAGGTAGGCGTCGAGACGGCGGATGCAGGCCGCCAGGGCGGGCAGGTTCGGCTGCCCCGCGAGATCGACCACGTTGCCCGCCGCGCCGGAAAGCTCGACCACCCTGGCCGCGTCCGCTTCCTCGCCCGGACCCGCGAACACGGCAACCCCGGCCCCGGCCAGCGCGGCCCGGCCCGCCACCTCGGCGAAATATTCCACGGGCCACTGCTTGGTGGGCCAGGTGGAGCCGGGATGCAGGCCCAGCAAAGGGCGGCGCAGGCCGCCGAGCAGCTCCCCGGCGCGGGTTTCGGCCTCGGCGGGCAGGGTCAGCTCCGGCCAGGGAAACGTGCTCGGCTCCGGTTCGAGGTCCAGGGGCCGCAGCAGCCGCAGCAGCCGCTCCACCTCCTCGAAGTCCCGGAAGCGGCGGTCCACGGTGTGGGTGTAGGCCATGCGGTTGTAAAGCGGGCTGCGGTAGCCGATGCGCACGGGCGCGCCCGTGGCGAACGAAACCACGGCGCTGCGCAGGCTGGCGTGGGGGGAGATCCAGAGGTCGAAACCGCGCCCGGCCAGTTCGCGTCCGAACGACCAGGCCGCGCCCAGGCCCTTTTGCGCGCCCCGCTTGTAAAAGCCCGTCACCGAGGCGAGCCCCTCCTGCGCGGCGAAAAGCCCTTCCAGGCCGCCGCGCACGAAAAAGTGCAGCCCCGCGTCCGGAAACGCGAGGTTCAAGGCCCGGAGCAGGGGCAGGGTCAGCACGGCGTCGCCCAGGAACGCGGTCTGCCAGACGCCTATCTTGCGGAATTCACGCATGTCGCAAATCCCTTACCCGCTGCGCGCGCCGCTGACAACAGCTTCGCCGCGCGGACCGCGTCCGACGCCTTGCGCCCGGCTTCCCCGGCTTCCGGTCCGATTCCGTGAAGACTTGAAATGCCTCGACAAGGCGAATACAAGGCAGGCAGAGGGCGTCGCCCCGAAGCGGCCCGCCGATACCGGATCAACTTTTGCCGGAAACGGAGGAATTTCCATGAAATACATCATGTTCGAAGATTTTTCTGGCGATCCCGTGCCTGTGATCTTTCCCCGGCGCATCGACTTTGCCGAGCTGCGCGAGCAGATTCCCTACCCCACCGTGCTTTCGGCAGGCTACGTGCAGCTGCGCGGAACGGATTTCGCCTGCCACGGCGAGGCCAGAGGCCTGTATGCCGAAGCCCGGCCCGAGGACGCGGCCATCATCTCGGAACGCTTCACCAACCCCGAAGAATAGCTCCGGGCCGCGCCTGACGCGGCCACAGGACACCGAAACCCGGATTCCCGCGCGTTCGTGCGGGAGTCCGGGTTTTTTCCAGGCGCGCCGACAGCGCCGTGCCGCACCGCCGTCAGTGGTCCGGCAGCTCCACGACGAACTGCGCGCCGCCTTCGGGCCGCGAGGAAGCGTTGACCACGCCGCGATGGTCGCCCACCACGGCCCGGACAATGGTCAGGCCCAGGCCCGTGCCGCCCTTCTTGCGCGAAAAATACGGCTCGAACAGGCGCGAGGCTTCCTCCTTGGACAGGCCCGGCCCGTTGTCGCGCACGGCGATGACGATCTTGCCCCGCTCGGCGTCGCGCCGGGCGGCCACTTCCACCTCGCCGCCCTCGCGCCCGTTCAGGGCTTCCGCCGCGTTGGTCAGCAGGTTGATGAAGACCCTGCGCAGGGCTTCGCGGTCGAAGGGAAAGGCCGGAAGGTCGGCTTCCGCGTCCAGACGCCACTGCACGCTTCGGTGCGTGTTGGCGAACATGCTCACGACCTCCTCCAGGAGCGGAGCCAGGACGTCGGGCCGGGGCTGGACCTCCGGAAGCTTGGCATAGGCCGAGAACTGCGTGACCATCTGCTGGATGCGCTCCACCTGCTTGACGATCAGCTCGGTGCACTCCTGGAAGGTCTTGTCCTGGTGCTCCTCGCCGTAGCGGCGCTGGAGCCGCTGGGCCGAAAGCTTGATGGGCGTGAGCGGGTTCTTGATCTCGTGGGCGATGCGCCGGGCCACCTCGCGCCAGGCCGCCATGCGCTGGACCTTTTCCAGCTCGGTGATGTCCTCGAACACGGCCACGATGCCGTAGGCCTCGCCGTCCTTGGCGCGCAGGGACACCACGTTGACGAAGAACTTGGCCGTCTTGGAGCGGACCGGAATCTCGAGCTGGCGCTGCCACTGGGACTGGGGATCCTGGACCATCTGCTCGCGGGCCTCGCGCAGCATCTCCGCGAATTCGCCCTGCAGGAACATCAGCGGCTTTCTGCCGATGATCTCCCTCGAGACCAGGCTGAGCATGTCCTCGGCCGCGCGGTTCATGGTTCCGACCCGGCCCTCGTGGTCCATGGTCACCACGCCGGAGGTGATGTTGTCGAGCACGGCCTCGATGTAGCGGCCGCGCCGTTCCAGCTCGCGGTTCTGCTGGGCGAGGCGGCGGTTGTAGGTGTCCAGCCGGGCGCGGCTCTCGCGCAGGTCTTCGGTCATGCCGTTGAACGATTTGACCAGAAAGCCCAGCTCGTCGTCCGAGGGGTCTTCCAGCTTCACGGAAAGATCGCCGCGCGCCACGCGTTCCGTGCCCGCGGCCAGGGCCTGGATGGGCGCGGACAGCTCCTTGGCCAGCCGGAACCCGAACCAGATCGCGCCGAGGATGATCAGCGAGGTCATCACGCCGAGAGTCATGTACAGGGTCGTCTTCCAGGGGCTCTTGAGCGTCTTCAGCTTCTGGTATTCGTTGAGTCCGTTGATGACCTGGCGCAGCTTCTCGTGCACGTCCCAGCCGAGCTGGTCCGCGACCACGATGTAGCCCGTCTCGCCGTCGTCCACGGGCCGGAAGACCACGACGTGGTCCACGCCGCCGCCCTTGAGCAGGAAGGCCGAGCCGGGATTCTCGCGGTATTGCCGGGCGAGCTGCCCCTCCACCGAGGACCAGGCCCGGCTGATGCGCTCGTTGCGGAAGACCGTGAGCCAGGTGCCGTCGGGCTTGGCCACGCCGAGCAGGCTCACGCCCCATTCCTCGCCCTTCTCCCGGCAGAATTCGTCCATGCCCTTGCCGCCCCAGCGGAAGGACTTGCCGCGCAGGAGCGTTTCCAGGGTGGCGGCCTGCCTGTCCAGGCGGTCCTCCATGACCCGGTAGAACGTCTCCGAAAGGTTCAGGGAGTGTTCCATGCTGTCCTCGACCTGGACCTTGAACCAGTAGTCCACCGAGGTCTGCACGAACTTCACCGAGACCATGAACATGAGCAGGGTGGGGATCAGCGAGAGGGAAACGAAGGCCACCACGAGGCGCGTGCGCAGCCGCGAGCCGAGCACCCGGCGGCGGCGCTCCAGCAGGAGCTTGACCGCGTTGCGGGTGACGATGAAGAGCACCAGCAGGAGCAGGATGAAATTGACGTTGAACAGGCCGAGAAAAAGATAGGAATCCACGGCCAGATACTTGAGCTGGACCCAGGTGAGCACGCCGATGAGCGCGAAACAGGTCAGGGCGATGGCCAGCTCTCGCCGGCGGCGCTTGCGCTCCTTCTCCTGCGGCGCGCCCACGGGAATGGATTGCTCTTCCATGCCGGATGCGTACCAGCAGCAAGGCCCGAATACAAGCGCGCAGGCATGCCCATCCGCACAACCCGGATTCGCCCCTGGTGACAAACCAGCGCAAAGCACTTACTGTCTTTGCTCCGGCAAGGCGTTCCATTCCGGGCCGGAAATATCCGCAAGAGAGACGCACATGACCACCAAGCCGAAAACCCTGGACGCCCGCATGCTTCGCGCCGTCCTCGACCCTGATAGAATCCCCTACGCCGACAGCCGCGAGATTCCCTCGGGCAACGGCTATTCCCGCTTCCAGCCCCGCGCCATCCAGGCCCTGGAGCTGGCCCTGCGCATCAAGGGCAACGAATACAACATCTACGTCGCGGGCGACTCGAACATGGGCCGCACCTACTTCGTGCGCAACCATCTCAAGCCCGCGGCCAGGAAGGCGTCCACCCCGCCGGACTGGATCTACCTGCACAACTTCGAGAACGCGGACCGGCCCGTGGCCGTGCGCCTGCCCGCGGGCCAGGGGCGGGCCTTCAAGAACGCCATGTCCAAGGCCCTGACCGCCATCCGCGCGGACCTTCCCGCCTATTTCGACCGCGACAGCTACCACAAGCGCCATGAGACGCTCTTCAAAAGCCACAACCAGCGCCGCGAAGACCTCTTCGCCAAGATGGAAGAGGCGGCCAAGGCCAAGCAGTTCCGGCTGGAGATGGACGAGGCCGGGGGCCTGACCCTCTCGCCCATGGTGGACGGCGAAGCCATCGACGACAAGGCCTTCGAGCAGCTGCCCAAAAAGGAGCGCACAAGGCTCAAGCGCGAGGGCGACGTGCTGCTCTCGGACATCGGCACCTTCCTGCGCCAGATCAACCAGAGCGAGAAGGGCCTCAAGCGCGAGGAGCTGGAACTCCAGCGCACCATCGCCCGCGAGGCCCTGGCCGAGAATTTCCAGCCCCTGGTGGAGCGCTTCGGCTCCCATGAAAAGCTCGCCGCCTACATCAAGGACGCCGAGGAATATCTCGTCGAGAACGTGGACCTCTTCCTGCCCAGGGACGGCCAGGCCAATCTCACGGCCGCCCAGAACGAGAGCAACGTGGACGACCACTTCTCGCGCTTCGACGTGAACCTCTTCGTGGACAACAGCCGCACCGAGGGCGCGCCCATCATCGTGGAGGACCATCCCACGAACTTCAACCTCCTGGGCAGCATCGAGCGCGAGGCCGAACTCGGCGCGCTCTACACGGACCACACCCTGATCCGGCCCGGCAGCCTGCACAAGGCCAACCACGGCTTCCTGATCCTGAACACCGAGGATCTGCTCTCCAGCCCGTCCTCCTGGGAGGGGCTGCTGCGCGCCCTGCGCGCCGGGCGCTCGCGCATCGAGGATCCCGTGGACCAGGAGCAGGTGCGCACCCGGACCATCGAGCCGGAAACCATTCCCCTGGACCTCAAGATCGTGCTCATCGGCACGGACGAGAACTACGAGGCCCTGCTCTACCACGACGACCGCTTCCAGAAGTATTTCAAGCTCAAGGCCCACATGCAGTCCACGGCCCCGCGCACCATGCCCAACATCCGCCACTACCTCGCGGTCATCGGCAGGATCGTGCGCGAAAGCGGGCTGCTGCCCTTCGACCGTTCGGCCCTGGCCGGACTGGTGGACTTCTCCTCCCGGCTGGTGGAAGACCAGAAAAAACTCTCCCTGCACTTCCCCCTCGTGCGCGAGCGCATGATCGAGGCCTCGGCCCTGGCCGAGATGGACGGCAAGGACATGGTCGGCGCGGACCACCTCCGCGAGGCCGTGGGCACCCGCGACTTCCGCTCCAACCTCTTCGAAGAGGAATACATGGGCGACTACGAGCGGGAGGTCATCAAGGTGGCCACCACGGGCGAGGCCGTGGGCCGCTGCAACGGCCTCTCCGTGACGCTCTTCGGCGACTACGAGTTCGGCCTGCCGCACCAGATCTCCTGCACCGTGGGCGTGGGCCACGGCGGCATCCTCGACCTGGAACGCGAGGCGCAGCTCGGCGGGCCGATCCACACCAAGGGCATGATGATCCTCAAGAGCTACCTGCTCAACCTCTTCGCCCAGGACAAGCCCACGGTCATGACCGGCAGCCTCTGCTTCGAGCAGAGCTACGCCGGCATCGAGGGCGACTCCGCCTCGGGCGCGGAGCTGGCCGCGCTGCTTTCCGCCCTTTCCGGCGTGCCCATCAACCTCTCCTTCGCCTTCACGGGCGCGGTGAGCCAGTCCGGCCAGATCATGGCCGTGGGCGGCGTCAACCGGAAGATCGAAGGCTTCTACGAAGTCTGCCGACGCCACGGCCTCACGGGCCGCCAGGGCGTGATCTTTCCCAGGGACAACGCCGTGAACCTGATGCTGCGCGACGACGTGGTCCGCGCCGTGGAAGAGGGCAAGTTCTTCATCCATCCGGTCAGCAGCGTGGAGGAGGCCATGGGCATCCTCACCGGGCTTCCCGCCGGAAAAAAGGGCAAGGACGGGCGGTTCCCCACGGGCACGCTCTATCGCCGCGTGGACGACCGCCTGGCCGAACTGGCCCGCCTGGCCAGCGAATACGGCCGGGGCGCCTCCTCTTGATCCGGCCCCGCCCGCGCGGCGGCGTCCCGCCTCGCTGGCGGAATCCATTGATGTCGGCATGAATATGTCGTATTGATGGAGGTCGGAGGGTGTAATGTCCAAGGCGTGGATCATGGCCAAGCGTCCCGAGTTCGTCCGGGACATGTTCCGGAACTTCTGCCAGGCCTGCGGGTTTCTCGACGAGCAGTTCGAGCGCTACGACCGTGTCGGCAGCGTGGATTTCGAACAGCTGCGGGATCTCATCGGCGAGGAGAGCTTCAAGGGGCTTCTCTGGCGGCTCAAGGACACGGCGCACCACGTCTTCCGCAACGACCCGGACGACCCCATCGAGGGCCGCTTCCTGGATTGGGGCATGGGCTACATCTTCCACGAATGCATCAAGCTCAAGGAGGACAGCTACCAGCAGCTGACCTACGCGCCGTGGCTGCGCGAGATGGCCGTGGAAGGGGCGAGCGGACAGGATGTGGCCGGGCAGCTTTTGAACCTGCCGGGCCAGACCGAAGAGTCCATGCGCCGCGAGATCGCACGCATCAGAGTCATTCTCGATCAATGCAAGCGTCTGCTTCCCGTGTATCTTTCGCGCCACAGCGACAATGCGCTGCTCGCAAGACTCATTTTCGCACAAAGCGACATGGTCCGGGGCGTCTTCGGTGAACTGTATGACGACCTGATCGACGGCATTTATGCTGGACAGGCATGGATGCTTTACGTTCTCGCGTCGCGCAGTCTGCGGCTCGGCGGCTGGATGGACCAGGCGCGCGAGGCCGTTACGGAGGCGTATAAAATAAAACCGGACGAGAAAATTGTCTTGCAGGAAAAAAAAATTATTGATAATTGGTCCCTTAGGATTGAAAGTTGACCTTTACCCGTATGTGCAAGGCTGTAATTTCTTTACCCAATTGAGGAGGCGTACAATGAAGAAAATTATTCTGCTCGCGGTCGCCCTGAGCCTCGTCTTTGCCCTGGGCTGCTCCAAAAAGGTGAAAACCGAGCCGGAGACCGTGGTTGTCAAGGAACAGACGATGGACAAGGTTCTCACCCCCATGCAGCGCTACGAGGAAGACTATGCCAAGCTTCCCACCAGCCACAGCGTGACCAAGGGCGAGTGCCTCTGGTGGATCGCCGAGTACAAGCAGATCTACAACGATCCGTTCATGTGGCCCCTGATCTACAAGGCCAACCGTGACCAGATCAAGAACCCGGATCTGATCTACCCCGGCCAGAACTTCTCCGTGCCCCGCGACTTCTCCCTGGACGAAGTCAAGGAAGGACGCAAGGCCGCCGGCGCTCCGTGGAAGGCTCTCGAGCCCGCCGCCGATGCCGTCATCCCGGCCCAGATGCGCGCCAACCTCGGCTACAGCTTCTAATAAGCGGCCGAAGCCATACGCAGCTATACGGGGCGCCTCCTTCGGGGGGCGCCTTTAATTTTTCCCCAAGCCCCGCATTGACACCCCTCCCCCCTCTGCTATTCTCCAGTTACATAATGGAGAGGCCTTACATGAACATGGTCTTCGGCTGGCTGCGCACCCCTTTCGCAAAGTTGTTCGGCGCCATTCTCGGCGTGTTGCTGGCCGCCACGCTCGGCTTCTACTGGTTCGAGCTGCGCAACAACATGGTGCACGGACCGCTCTCCGCGCTCTGGTGGAGCGTCGTCACCCTGACCACCGTGGGCTACGGGGACATCGTGCCCCAGACCGCGGGCGGACGCATCATGGGCATCCTGGTCATGCTCTGCGGCATAGGCCTCGTGAGCACCTTCACCGGCAACCTGGCCTCCATGCTCGTGGAGCGCAAGGCCAGGAAACGCAAAGGGCTTCTGGAAGTGAAACTCAACGACCACATCGTCATCCTCGGATGGAACGCCTTCGCCCTCAACCTGGCCCAGGCCCTGGTCCAGGACGGGGTGCTCGACGGGCGCAGCCTCGTGCTCGTGAACACCCTCGGCGAAGAGGCCCGCAGCGAAATCGCCTACTCCCTGGGCCTGGGCGAGCGGTTGCAGTTCGTCCACGGCAGCGGAGCGCAGAAAAGCGTCGTGCACAAGGCGCGGCCCCAGGAAGCCCGCACGGCCTACCTGCTCTGCCAGGAAGGCCTGGACCCGGCCGAAGCGGACCAGCAAACCATCTATTCGGCCCTGACCCTGCGCTCGCTCGCGCCCAAGCTGCCCATCTACGGGGAGGTCGGGCTGCCGGACAACCGCGAGCACCTGCTCCGCGCCGGGGTCAACGAACTGCTCGTGCGCGGAGAAATCGCCACCCGCGCGCTCGGACTCATGGGCCGCGACCCTGCCCTCTGGAGCCTGATGCAGTCCATGCTCGGCCTGCGGGGAGCCGGGCTTCTCGACCTGCGCCCCCTGACGCGGGAGGAACGCGGAATGGACTGGCGAACCTTCGCCGAGCGCTGCCGCGCCCAGAACGGGAGCCTGCCCCTGGCCCTGTGCAAGAAGAGCCGCGACATTTCGCTTCAGGACATCCTGGACGAAGGATCCGCCCTGGATTCCTTCATCCTGGAGCTGTTCGCCTCCTCGGGCCAGGACACGCGCCTCGGCGAGCAGGGTCCGGGCGTGACGGCCAACCCTTCCGACGACGAGCCCCTGGCCGCATACGATTCGGTTCTCTTTATGAAAGCGCGGGGGGCAAAGTCATGAGCGACATCGAATGGAGCCGCATTCCGCTCTTCGAGGGACTGACCGAAGACTGGCTCAAGCTCGTTGCGGCCATCTTCGACAGCGTGGACATTCCGGCCGGGCAAAACCTGCTGGAGGAAGGGAACGAGGGCGACGAACTGTATATCCTGGTGCGGGGCCGCGTGCGCGTCATCAAGGCCATGCTCATCCAGGGCATGAACCTGCCCCTGCTGGAGGCGGCCAGCCCGCACAAGGTGCTGGCCACCCTGGGGGCCGAGGGCTACCCGGTCTTCGGGGAAATGGCCCTGCTCGACCTCGACATCCGCTCGGCCACGGTGACCGTGATCGAGGACGCCCGATTCCTGCGCACGGACCGCGAACGCTTTTTCGCCCTGGTGGAGCAGGAACCCCGGCTGGGCAGCCGCCTGCTGGCCATCCTCGGCAAACGGCTGGCCGCCACGGTACGCCGCAGCAACAACGAGCTGATCAAGCTGACCACGGCCCTGGCCCTGGCCCTGACGCGCAGCAGAGCCTGATTCGATATTATTCTTGCGATTACCCATCCCTTCCGTTACGTTAGAAAAAATCTAGAAAGACGGACAATCAGGGGTGGGACTTATGAGACGTACCGTCAGGCAGATGCGCGTCGTCGCGTTCGCGGCGTGCTGCATCGTATTGCTTGTCAGCATTGGTTGCGTTCAGAAAAAACGCATTTACAGCGAACCGGCCCATTACGACCACGGGACGGCTTCGCCCGCCTCCGCATCCGCGCCGGCCCAGGCCGGAACCCAGAGCGCGAACCTGGCCGTGCAGCAGCAGGAGCTTCCGGAACAGAAGCCGCTCCCCGCGGCCCAATCCGCGACCCAATCCGCGCCCGAACCCGCGCCCGCACCCGCGCCCGCACCGCAAGCCGAAACCGCCCCGCCGCAAGCCGTTGCCGCCGCTCCTTCCGGAGACGTGGGCATGGCCTCCTGGATCGCGGACGACTTCCACGGACTGCGCACCGCCAGCGGCGAACTCTACGACAAAGACGCCCTGACCGCCTCGCACCGGGATCTGCCCATGAACACGAGGGTGGAGGTCACCAACCTGGAGAACGGTCGCTTCACCGTGGTGCGCATCAACGATCGCGGCCCCTTCAAGAAAAACCGGATCATCGACGTGTCGCGCCGCGCGGCCGAGGAACTGGGCATGATTTCCTCCGGACTGGCCAAGGTGCGCCTGCGCGTGCTCGACGGCCAGGGAGCGCCGTCCGGTCAAGGCGCGACAGAGACGAAACAGCCCGCCCCCGACGAAGCGTCGAAGGCGGGCAGTGTCTCGGGACAATCGTCCCAGGCCCAGCCGGATTCCTGGTATGTGCAGGTCGGCGCGTTCCAGGATCGGGAAAACGCCAAAAACGTCCTGGCGGGTCTGTATTCCGCCGGATACGGGCAGTCTCGCATCAGCCGCAGCCAGGAGGACGGCCTCTACCGCGTCCAGGCGGGCAGCTTCGCCACCAGGGCCGATGCCGAAGCCGCCCTGGAAACGCTCAAGCCGCAATATCCCGCAGGCTACGTGATCAATTCGGGTTCAGTTCAGCCCTGAACTTGCGGGAAAGCCGGAACACGACGACCTTGCGCGGCGGCAGCGTGATGGTCTCGCTGGTCTGGGGGTTGCGCCCCTTGCGCGCGCGCTTGTCGTAGGCCTCGAACTTGCCGAAGCCGCTCACGAGAAGGGCATGGTCCTTCTTGATGGACAGCTTCATGATGTCGAGGATGCTCTCCACGAGATCCTTGATCTCGGCACGGTTCTTCTCCGTGCGCTCGTAGATGTAGTCAACGATCCCGGCTTTGGTCAGCGTCTGTGACATGCTTGCCTCCTGGTCTGAAGACATGGGTACTCCTGCTCAAGCGAGCGAAGACCGGATTTTTTCCGCAAATGCGTTCATCTCGTCCTGGCTCTCGTAGGACTTCTGGCCCCAGTGGTTCAATCCGTCGTCCAAGAAACGGGGAATCAGGTGGAAATGCGCGTGCATGACCAGCTGCCCCGCAGCCTCGTAATTGTTCATGCCCAGGTTGAGCCCGTCCGCTTTCGTCGCGGCCATGACCGCCGCGCCAACGCGCTTCAGGTCCGCCAGCAGCACTCCCGCGATCTCGTCCGGCAGGTCGAAGAAGTTTTCGTGGTGCCGCTTGGGAATCAGCAGGGCGTGCCCCTTGTTCACCGGGGCGATATCCAGAAAGGCGAGGATTTCCTCGCTTTCGTAGATCTTGGCGCAAGGGATTTCCCCAGCCGCGATCCTGCAAAAAATGCAATCCGAATTCATTTCCGTTCCGATTTCTGTTTGCGCCCGCAAAGCAGGCGAGTGCCCGCCCACGCTCTTTTCCCGGCTTCTCGAACCGAGAAAAAGACGCGAGTTATGAGGAAGATAGCCCACAGCGACGCTTTAATCAAGGCATTTCCTTGAAGAAAGCTGTTGCTCTTGCGTTATTTTTCAACGCAACGGCAACTGTGCTAGGCTTTTATAAGAATATTAGAAGGTTGGCAAGAGCCAGATGATCATCCCGCCGGGATGTATTCGGAAACCAGCTTGCGCAGCAGGGAGCGGATGCGCTCGGCGTCGTGGGAGCGGGCCGCCAGGCGCAGTTCCTCGATGGTCTCGTCCAGCAGCATGCAGTCGCAGGGCTGGGATTCCGCCGTGCCGCGCAGCACGCGTATCTTCTCGTGTTCCGTGCGGACCACGTCCTCGCCCTCGGTGATCAGTTCCTCGTAGAGCTTCTCGCCCTCGCGCAGGCCCGTGAACACGATCTCGATGTCCCGGCCCGGGGTCTTGCCGGAAAGCCGGATCAGGTCCGCGGCCATGTCCGCGATGCGCACCGGCTCGCCCATGTCCAGGATGAAGATCTCCCCGCCCCGGCGGCCCATGGTTCCGGCCTGGAGGATCAGCTGGGCGGCCTCGGAAATGCTCATGAAATAGCGCGTGACTTCGGGATCGGTCACGGTCACGGGACCGCCCTTTTCGATCTGCTGGCGGAAGAGGGGCATCACCGAACCGCTGGAGCCGATGACGTTGCCGAAGCGCACGGCCATGAACAGGGTCTTGGTGTCCTGGTGGCGCTTCATGAGCAGCTCGGTGACGCGCTTGCTCGCGCCCATGACGTTGGTGGGCCGCACGGCCTTGTCCGTGGACACGGTCACGAAGCGGCGCACCTCGTGGTGCACGGCCACGCGCATCAGCCCGCGCGTGCCCACGATGTTGTTTTCCACGGCCTGCCAGGGGTTCTGCTCCAGCATGGGCACGTGCTTGTAGGCGGCGGCGTGGAAGACGACTTCGGGGCGATGCTCCGCGAAAACGCGCTCCAACAGTCCGTCGTCGTTCAGGTTTCCGAGCACGGCCGCATAGTCGTGAAAACCGAACTCCCAGTGCAGCTGCATCTGGATCTGATAGAGATTGAATTCCGAGGCGTCGAAGAGAACCAGCTTTGCGGGATTGTAGCGGATGATCTGGCGGCAAAGCTCCGAGCCGATGCTCCCGCCGCAGCCCGTGACCAGGACGCAGCGGCCGCCGAGCAGGCCCTGGATGCCCTCGTTGTCGATGACCACTTCGGTCCGGCCCAGAAGGTCGTGATAATCCACGTCGCGCAGCTGCTTGATGCCCACGCGGCCGCCCATGATCTCGCCCATGGCCGGAAGAATGCGGTGCTTCAGGCCCGTGGCCTTGCAGGCCTCCACGATGCGGCGCATCTGGCCGGACGAGGCCTGGGAAACGGCGATGAAGATCTCCTCGACCTTGTAGCGCTCCACCAGCTCGCCCATCTCTTCCACGCGGCCCAGAACGGCCTTGCCGTGCAGGGTCCGGCCCCGCTTGGCGGAATCGTCGTCCACAAAGCCCACCAGCTGGTAGCCGAGCCCGGCGTTGCCGGAAAGCTCCCGCGAGACCAGCTCGCCCGCGCGCCCCGCGCCGACCACGAGCACGTTGCGCCGCTCGCGCCAAAAGCGCAGGCCGCCCGAGGAAATCACGGCGAAGCCCATGCGGATGGCCAGACGCAGCCCCCCGGCCAGAACCAGGGCGAAGAGCCAGTCCAGGGCGAACACGCTGCGCGGAAAGCCCGTGAACCGATGCACGTAGGCCACGGCCGCGACCACGGCCAGGGACTGGACCACGGAGACGTGGAACAGCCGCACCGCGTCGCCCAGGCTCGTGTAGCGCCACATGCCGCGATACATGCCGAAAACGAAGTAGAACGGCAGCTTGATGGCCAGGACCAGGGGCAGCACGCCCCAGAACTGCGTCAGATAGTGCGGGGGAATCTCGAAATCGAAGCGGACCAGATAGGCGCCCAGCAGAGCCACGGAAAACAGCAGCGCGTCCGCCGCGATCATGGCGTAGAGCTTGGGATTTCGCCAATTGAAATACATGTTACCTCGCGCAGCCTTCAATCACCGCGGCGATCCGCTCCAGGTCCGTCTCGCGCAGGGCCGTGCCCGAAGGCAGGCAAAGTCCGCTGCGGAAAAGCTCCTCGGCCACGGCCCCGCCGAAGTATTGGGCGTCCGCGAACACGGGCTGCATGTGCATGGGCTTCCAGACCGGCCGGGCCTCGATGTTCTCGGCCTCCAGGGCCAGCCGCACACGCTCCGGGCCGCAGCCGAAGACCGTCTCGTCGAGGAGCAGCACGGTCAGCCAGCGGTTGCTCCGGCCATGCGGCGCCTCCGGCATGAACGACACGCCGGGCAGCCCGCCCAGCCGGGCCTCGTACCAGGCCGCGATCTCGCGCCGCCGGGCCACGCGCTCTTCCAGCACGTCGAGCTGGCCCAGGCCGATGGCCGCGACCACGTTGCTCATGCGGTAGTTGTAGCCGATGACGGAATGCTCGTAATGCGCAGCCGGGTCGCGCGCCTGCTGCGAAAGCCGCCGGGCCTCGTCGATGATGCCGCGATGGTCCGAGGCGAGCAGCCCGCCGCCCGAGGTGGTGATGATCTTGTTGCCGTTGAAGGAAAACGCCGCGGCGAACGCGCCCAGGCCCGCGTGGCGGCCCTTGTAGCGCGCGCCCACGGCCTCGGCCGCGTCTTCGAGCACGGGAATGCCGTACGGCTCGCAGACCTCGCGGATGGCGTCCAGGTCGCAGCTCTGGCCGTAGAGGTCCGTGGGCAGCACGGCCCTCGGCAGGCGGCCCTGCCCGGCCATGTATTCCACGGCCTCGGCCAGGAGCGCCGGGTCCATGTTCCAGTCCTCGCGCGAGGCGTCGATGAACACCGGGGTCGCGCCCAGGAAGGTCACGGGGCTGACGCTGCCGATGAAGGTCAGGGACGAGGCCAGGACCACGTCGCCGGGGCCCACGTCCAGCAGGCGCAGGGCCAGGTGGAGGGCCGCGGTGCCGCTGGAAAGGGCCACGGCGTGGCCGAAGCCCGTCAGCTCGCAGAAGCGCCGCTCGAACGCGTCCACCTGCGGTCCCAGCGGGGCGATGTAGTTGCTGGCGAAGGCCTCGTCCACATAGGCGCGCTCATTGCCGCCCATGTGCGGCGGCGAGAGGAAGATGCGCTCCGGTCGGCTGCCCATGCTCAGGAAATCTTCCGGGCGGGAACCCCGACCCAGGTTTCGTTCGCGGGCACGTCGCGGGTGACCACCGCGCCCGCGCCCACCACGCACCAGTCGCCCAGGCTCAGCCGGGGCACGATGCTCGCGCCCAGCCCCACCAGAGCGCCCTCGCCCACGTGCACCTCGCCGCCCAGGTTCACGCCGGGAGCCACGTGACTGAACTCGCCGATGGCGTTGTGGTGGTCCACGGTGGCCCCGGTGTTGACGATGGCCCCGCGCCCCACGGTGGTGCCGGGGTTGACCACGGCTCCGGCGCAGACCATGGCCCCGGCCTTGATGGACACGTCCGGCGCGAGCACGGCCGAAGGATGGATGGCCGTGATCAGCTGCTCGTCCTTGAGGCGCTCGGTCATCTCCAGGCGCGTGCGGTTGTCGCCGATGGCCACGATGACGGCCTCGTGGCCGATGTCGTCGAGCTTGTCCACGTTGCCGAGCACCTTGAGCCCGAGAAATTCCTTGCCTGCGAGCGAGGAGTCGTCGTCCAGGAAACCCATCAGCTCCAGGTCGCGCCCCTTGGCCCACATATGGAAAAGGATGTCGGCCACGACCTGGCCGTGCCCTCCCGCTCCGATGATGACGACTTTCATTGCCGGTCCCCTTTGGTCAATGTTTCAGGGCGATTCGCACCGCCTCGATAACGTCCTGAACGTCCGTGTCCGTCAGCTTGGCCGAAAGCGGCAGGCTCACGGTCTGCCGCCCGATGCGGGTGCCGTGGGGCGTGTCCTTTGGCCGCCAGCCGAAGCGTTCCTGGTAGTAGGGCTGCTCCGGCAGGCCCAGGTAGTGCACGCCCACGCCGATGTTCTCGGCGGTCATGCGCTGGAGGAAGCGGTCGCGGCTCACGCCCGCGCGCGCCTCGTCCACGAGCAGCGTGTAGAGATGCAGCCCGTGCAGGGTTTCCGCCTCGGGCGGGGCCGGGCAGGTCACGGGCAGGTCCGCGAAGGCCGCGTCGTACATGTCCCAGATTTCCCGCCGCCGCACATAATAATGATCCACCCTGGCCAGCTGGTGAATGCCGATGGCGGCCTGGATGTCCATCATGTTGTATTTGAACCCGGCCTCCACGACCTGATAGTGCTTGTAGCCCTCGTCGCCGAAGCGCTTCCAGGCGTCCGCGCTCATGCCGTGCAGGCCCAGGATCTTGATCCGGTCCAGGTCTTCCTTGCGCTTCGCCAGGACCATGCCGCCCTCGCCCGTGACCACGTTCTTGGTCACGTAGAAGCTGAAGCAGCCGAAGTCGCCGAACGTGCCGCAATGCTTTCCCTTGTAGGTCGATTCGATGGCGTGGGCGCAGTCCTCCACGATCTTCAGCCCGTGCTCGTCCGCCAGGGCCAGAAGCGCGTCCATGTCGCAGGGGCGGCCCGCGAAGTGGACCGGAAGAATCGCCCGCGTGCGCGGCGTGATCTTGGCGCGCACCGCCTCCGGGTCGATGTTCATGCTCACGGGGTCCACGTCCGCCAGCACGGGAACCGCTCCGGCGTGGATGATGGCGTTGACCGTGGCGCAAAAGGTCAGGGGCGTGGTGATGACCTCGTCTCCGGGCCGGAGCCGGAGCGCCACGAGGCTGAGGTGCAGGGCGGCGGTGCAGGAGTTGAACGCGGCGGCGTGCTCGGCCTGGGTGTAGGCCGCGAACTCGCGCTCGAAGCGGGCCACCTTGGGCCCGGTGCCGAGCCAGCCGCTGCGCAGGCTTCCGGCAACCTCCTCGATCTCGGCCTCCTCGATGCGGGGCGAGCCGAAAACGAGAAAACGCTCCTTGGGTCGGACAGGCATAGTATCTCCAGGATGATGTCGCTGCGGGACGTTCCCGCTGGGCCGCGATATACCCCGTTGTTTCAGGCTCGTCCAGGCGAACGCACGCTTCGCGGTCAGCGAATCACGAGCACCGGGCAGGGCGCGAGGTGCAGCACCTTGTGCGTCACGCTGCCGACCATCAGCCCTTCCAGGTCGCTCTTGCCCTTGGATCCCATGATGATCAGGTCGCAGCCCTCGGCCGTGGCCACGTCGAAGATGACCTCCGCAGAGGGGCCGCCCACGATGCGCGTCACGTAGTTCGCGCCGGAGAGCGAAAGCGTTTCCTCATAGGGCCGGAGCACTTCCTGGGCCTCGCGGTTCATGCGGTCCATGGCCTCGTCGAAATTGGGCTTGCCCAGCGTCTGGGGCACGGACTTGTGCGCGTGCAGCAGCACGGCCTCGGCCCCCACCAGCTCGCAGAAGCCCACGGCGTAGTTCACGGCGCGGTCCGAGCTGGAAGAGCCGTCCACGGGCAAAAGCACTTTCTTGATCTGCATATCTCAATCTCCGTTGGTTGCTTCGGGTCGTTTTGAACCCATGAATTCCGCCATGGTCGCGTGGCCGGGCTGGCAGACGCCCTCCCGCCGCGCAACGCTCGCCACGGTCATCAACAGTATCCTCAGGTCCAGGAGCAGGCTGCGGTTGTCCACGTACCAGACATCCAGCGCGAAGCGCTCCTCCCAGGAGAGCGCGTTGCGGCCCCGGACCTGCGCCCAGCCCGTGATGCCGGGCCGGACCTCCATGCGCCGCGCCTGCTGCGGCGTGTAGCGCTCCAAGTATTGCATAAGAAGGGGCCGGGGGCCAACCAGACTCATGTCCCCCCTGAGCACGTTATACAACTCCGGCAGCTCGTCCAGCGAGGTGGAGCGCAGAAAACGCCCCAGCGGCGTGAGCCGCTCGCAGTCCGGCAGAGGGGTTCCGTCCGGGCCGGCGGCCTCGCGCATGGTCCGGAACTTGTACATCGTGAACGGCCTGCCTCCCAGGCCGGGCCGCACCTGCCGGAAGAGCACGCCCCGCCCCAGCTTCAGCCGCACGGCCAGGGCCACGCCGAGCATCACGGGCCAGAGCAGGGCCAGGCCCGCCAGGGCCACGCCCAGGTCCATCAGTCGCTTCAGCAAAGGCCCATGCCCTCCAGCAAAATTTCGTTGATCCTGCGCACGTCGAAACGCTCCTCGGCCAGGGTCCGCGCTGCCGCGCCCATGCGCGCGGACAGATCAGGCTCCAAAATGAACCGTTTCAGCGCGCCTGACAAGGCGGAAACGTCCCGGACAGGCACGAGCAGACCGCTTTGGCCGTGGATGACCGCGTCCCGGCAGCCCGGATGATCCGTCGTGACCACTGCCCGGCCCATGGACGCCGCCTCCTGGAGCGAACGCGGCAGCCCCTCGCCGTAATACGACGGCAGCACCACCACGGAAGCCTCGGCCAGGTGCGGACGCACGTCCGCGACCTCGCCCGGATATTCCAGCACGCCCTCGGCGACCCAGGAACGCACCTCGGCCTCGCCCACCGCGCCCGGCCCGCGCTCCAGCCCGCCCAGCAGCCGAAAACGCGCCTGCGGAAACTCCCGGCGCACCGCGCGCGCGGCAGCGGCGAACTCCGCCACGCCCTTGTCCCGCAGGAGCCGGGCCATGCACAGAAACAGGGGCGGGCCGTCGGGAAGCGCCGTGCTGGGAAAACGATCCAAATCCACGCCCGTGCCAAAGGTCACGGCGCTCGGCGTGTCCGGCGAGAGCATTCCGTTCTCGCGGAAATACCGCTCGTCGTCCCTGTTCTGGAAAAATACACGCTCGTTGAAGTGCAGCGCGCCGCGATACAGGCCCCGGACCACGGCGGAAAGCACCCAGGCCGCCGCGCCCACGCCCTCGAAGGCCCGGCCAAGCCCCGTGACCATGGAATAGATGCGCCGGACACCGGCCCGCTGCGCCGCGAACGAGCCGAAAATCACGGGCTTGATCGTATAGGAAAGCACGAGGTCGGCGCGCTCCTCCACCAGGGCCGCGCGCAGGTCCAACACGGCGCGCAGGTCCGCATACGGGTTCAGCCCCCGGCGGGAAAGGCGCACCGCGCGAAAGCCCACGCCCCAGGACGCCAGCGCCTCGTCCACGCCCTCAGCCTCGGCCCCGCCCGGAGCGAGCGCGCAGACCTCATGCCCCTGGGCGCGCATGGCCCGCAGCAGCGGGCCGCGAAAATTCACCAGGGAAGGGGCGTATCCAGCGATTATGCAAATTTTCATGTTGGTCTGGAAAAGCCTTCCGGGGGGAACCCTTTCTTGCAGAAAGGGTTCCCCCCGGACCCCCTTCCCAAAGACCGTTCACAGGCTGAACGCCTTCGGCGTCCAGCGGCGTCTTGCAAGCCTCCTCCTTCGAAACGGGCTGCGCCCGTTTCGAAGCGCGCTCCGTTGCGCACCGCAGGCTTGCCCGCATTCACGACAAACCTCGAAGCTCCGGCCCCGACCGCGCGCAGCGCGGGCGGCGAATGGGGGTCCAGGGGGCCGCGGGCCCCTTGGCCGCCGGAGGCTTGTCTTTTATATCCAGCGCTCCAGCCAGGCCTGAAGCATGAGCACGTTCCAAAGCTTGTATTCGTTGTCGGCCCTGCCCGCGAGGTGGTCCTTCCAGGCCTTGCGGATGGGCGCGGGCCGCAGCAGCCCCTGTTCTTCCAGGCGCTTCTCGGCGAGCAGCTCCTCGGCCCAGGGGCGCAGCGCCGTGCGCAGCCATGGGCCCAGGGGAATGCCGAATCCGGTCTTGGGCCGCTCGAACAGCCCGCGCGGCACGTGCCGCTCCAGCACGCGGCGCAGGAGCAGCTTGCCGCGTCCCGGCTCGGCCTGCATTTCCGGCGGCAGGGTCGCGGCGAACTCCACGACCTTGTGGTCGAGATAGGGCGCGCGCGTCTCCAGGGAAACGCTCATGGCGGCCCGGTCCACCTTCACGAGGATGTCGTCGGGCAGGTAGGTCGCGGCGTCCATGTACTGCATCCAGCGGGCGAAGCCGAGATTCTCCGGCCATTCGCCGGGCCGCTGCCAGAGCTGGAGCGGTTCGGTCCCGCGCACGAGCAGGGAGGCCGGGTCCGGCCAGATCGAGGCCAGCAGGGCGTACATTTCCTCGCGCGTCCCGGCGGGCATGGCCTGGGCGAGCTTGTGCAGCTTCTGGCCGGGCGTGCGCTGGCGGTATTTTTCCGGCAGGACCGCGCCGAGCAGGCCGAAGGCGGTGTCCAGGCTGCGCGGGGAGGCCGCGCGCAGGGCCGCGGCAAAGGCCCGCCGCAGGGGCGCGGGCACCCGCGAGATGCGGTTCCAGAGTTCCGGAGCCCAGAAATGTCGATTGTAGCCCGCGAAGAATTCATCCCCTCCGTCCCCGGACAGGCAGACCGCGACGTGCTCGCGGGTCAGGCCGCAGACGAGGCGCGTGGGCAGCTGCGAGGCGTCCGCAAAGGGCTCGTCGTAGATTTCCGGCAGCAGCCCCACCAGCTCCAGGGCGTCCTCCGGCCGCGCGACCAGCTCGGTGTGTTCCGTGCCGAGGTGCGCGGCCACGGCGCGGGCGTGGGCGGCCTCGTCGTAGGCCGGGTCCGCGGAGCCGATGGTGAAGGTGCGCACCCGGCCCGGATTTTCGGCCTGCATCAGGGCCACGATCAGGGAGGAATCGATGCCGCCGGAAAGCAGCGCGCCCAGGGGCACGTCCGCGAGCATCTGGCCGCGCACGGCCTCGCGCAGCAGGGCTTCCAGCCTGTCGGCGGCGTCGCAGGGGCTGCCGTCGAAGGGTTCGGCGGCTTCGAGCGTTTCGCGCAGCGACCAGTAAGGTTCCGGCTCGTGCATGCCGTCCATGTCCACCCGGAGCATGTGTCCGGGCTGGAGCTTCTTCGCGTCGCGGTAGATGGTGCGCGGGCCGGGCACGTAGGAATGGCGCAGGTAGCCCGCCAGGGCCTCGCGGTCGATCTCCGGGTCGAATTCCGGGTGGGCGCGCAGGGCCTTGAGTTCCGAGGCGAAGAGAAAGGTCTGGCCGATGCGGGCGTAGTAGAGGGGCTTCTCGCCCAGGCGGTCGCGCGCCAGAAGCAGCGTGCGCAGCCGCGCGTCCCAGAAGGCGAAGGAGAACATGCCCCGCAGGCGTTCCAGGGCCTTTTCGGGCCGCCAGCGCTCCAGCCCGGCCAGGAGCGTCTCCGTGTCGGAGGTTCCCCGCCAGGAGCGCGGGCCGAGCTGTTCGCGCAGCTCCAGATGGTTGTAGATCTCGCCGTTGAGCACGAGCGTGCAGCGGCCGTCCTCCGAGGTCATGGGCTGGGCCCCGGCCTCGGACAGGTCGAGGATGCTCAGGCGGCGGTGCCCCAGCGCCAGGCTGCGGTCCAGGTACACGCCGTCCGCGTCCGGGCCGCGGTGGGCCAGGGTGGCGGTCATGGCGCGCACCGCCCCTTCCAGTTCGGAGGAAGGCAGCGCGGCGAGAGTATGGATTCCTGCGATTCCGCACATATATACTCTCATTAACAGCCGGACGAAACGCGGGCAAGCCGCAAGGACGCCCGGATCGAATTGCGCCAGGCCCGGCCCCGGCCCTCTCCGGTTGCGGGGGGTGCGGCTTTGGAGTACAGGAGTGCCATGAGCATTTCCGCGCGTTTCCGGGCTGTTGCGGCCCCTGCCCGCGCCGGGTTCGTCGCCCGCGCGCTCGTGGCGGCTTGCCTGCTGGCGGCGCTCGCGGCCTGCGCCGCGCCCTATCCCGCGCCGGAAAACGCCTACCAGGGCCTGACCCTGGCGCAATACCTGGCCGCGACCCGCGACGGGCAGGCCTTCAAGGTGGCCGACCTCTACGAGCCGCCCCCCGTGGTGGGGGAAACGCCCACGGGCCTGGGCAGCTTCGGTCCCGGCTACGCCCTGCTCTCGACCGGGCCGACGATCCTGGACCTGGCCCAGGGCGCCACGACATATCAAAGCTTTTCGACCGCGCTGGCCGTGGGCCTTGCGGACGGCGACGTCCGCGTCTACGGCGCGCGCTCCTGTCCCGGCATGGACCAGCCCGTCCAGGGCGCTCCGCGCAATCTGGCCTGGGGGCCGCAGGCCCGCTACCTCGCGGTCATGGGCCGGGATCCGGCCGCTGTATTCGTGTACGACACGGAAAAATGCCACCTCGACGAAATCATCCAGCTCCCCGAAGCGATCGCGGCCCTGGCCCTTTCCCCTTCGGGCGACCTGCTCGCCGCTGCGGCCGAGGACGGACGGATCTGGATCGGCCCGCCCAGGGGCAAGAAGCGCCCCGCGGCCGAGGCGGGCCAGCCCCTGCTCGCGCTGGGCTTCGGCCCGGACGGCGGCGTGCTCTTCACGGTCACGCCCGGCGGCGTCGTGACCCTGATCGACGTGCGCGAAGGCCAGGTGCTCGAACGCTTCAAGGCCAGGGGCGGGCCGTTCGACTCCGCGCGCTTCCAGGACCACTACATCGTGCTGACCACGCGGGAAGGACGGCGGCTGGCCTGGGATCTGACCACGCGCAGGCAGGTGCCCTTCAGCCGCAAGCTGGCGCAGTTCTTCATCGACGACGGGGTGCTGCGCTACCGCACCTGGAACGGCGCGCTGCACCTGACCCCGTATCCGGACGAGCCGCGCTTCGAGGTGGAATACGCGGACTCGCGCGGGCTGATCCGGATCCTCGACCTGGACGGACGGACCCGCTACTACGACCGCATCACGGGCCGGGAAACCACCGGGGCCTACGCTGCGGACTGGCAGCCCCTGCCCACCAACGACAAAGGCAATTTCTGCATCGGCGGGCAGTGCTACATGCTCACGGACCGGGCCTTCCAATGGGACCACGACGTGCTGCTCTGCCGCAGCGTGCCCGGCGTGGGCTGGTTCCTCTGGTGGGTCAAGAGCGAGCAGCCCGACCAGTTCAGCCCCCTGCCCGACCATCTGCCCGTGCGCGAAACGCTGCTGGCGGACGAGGCCGTGGAGTGGGCTCCCGTGTCGCCGCCGCCCGACTTCCCCTAACCCCCCGACGCCACCCCCGGCGCGCCGGACCGAACACCGCCCTTGCGCAGGCCCGCAAAAATCGCTACCGCCTTGGAAACCCCACTTCGCCCAGACGGCGAAAGCACATAAGAGGACATCCAACATGGGCATTCCCTTCATCGATCTCAAGACCCAGTACGCACGCATCCAGGAACAGGTGAACCGGAACATCCAGAACGTGCTGGAACACGGCCAGTACATCATGGGTCCGGAAATCCGCGAGTTCGAGGCCAAGGCCGCGGCCTTCGCCGGAACGAAGCACGCGCTCTCCTGCGGCTCAGGCACGGACGCCCTGGTCCTGGCCCTGATGGCCCTGGGCATCGGCCCCGGCGACGCCGTGCTGACCACGCCCTTCACCTTCATGGCCACGGCCGAAACCATCGCCCTGGTGGGCGCGGTCCCGGTCTTCGTGGACATCGATCCGGCCACCTACAACATGGACTCGGACAAGCTCGCCGCCGCCCTGGCCGGGCTCAAGGCCTCCCGGCCCGACCTGACCCCCAAGGCGGTCATGCCCGTGGACCTCTTCGGCCTGGCCTGCGACTACGACCGCATCCTGGACATCGCCAAATCCAACGGGCTCAAGGTCATCGTGGACGGCGCACAGTCCTTCGGCGCGGAGTACAACGGCACGAAGACCGCGGCCCTGGGCGATGTGGCCTGCACCTCGTTCTTTCCGGCCAAGCCGCTCGGCTGCTACGGCGACGGCGGCGCCTGCTTCACCGATTCGGACGAAATCCAGGCGCTCATGGTTTCCCTGCGCGTCCACGGCCAGGGCACGGACAAGTACGAGAACGTGCGCATCGGCATGAACGGCCGCATGGACACGATCCAGGCCGCCGTGCTGCTGCCCAAGCTCGAAATCTTCCCGGAAGAGATCCGGCTGCGCAACGAGGTGGCCGCGCGCTACGCCGAGGGCCTGAAAAACAGCGGGCTGGTGCTCCCCGTGGTGCCCGAGGGCTGCGTCAGCGTCTGGGCGCAATACTCGGTGCTGGCCGGCAGCGGCGAGGAGCGCACCGCGATCCAGGCCAGGCTCAAGGAGGCGGGCGTGCCCACGGCCATCTACTATCCCAAGCCGCTGCACCTCCAGACCGCGTTCGCGAACCTGGGCCACAAGCCCGGCGACATGCCCGTGAGCGAGGCCGTCGGAGAGCGCATCTTCTCCCTGCCCATGTCCCCCTACCTCGCCGAGGCGGACCAGCAGACCATCTGCGCCGCGCTCTGCGGCTGACCGGAGCGGGGATGCGCGTTCTCGACTTCGCCCATCCCGACCCGCAGACGAAAACGAACGGGCCGCGACTGCGGCCCGTTTTTCTGCCCTTTGCGGGCTGTCCGCACCGCTGCGCCTTCTGCGGGCAGCATCTCCAGACCGGACAGCGCGCCCGGCCCCTGGCCGAGATGCACCGCGCGCTGCGGAATGATCTGGAATCCGCCCGCGCCGCCATGGCCGCCGGACAGACCCGCCCCCTGGAGCTGGCCTTCTACGGCGGCACCTTCACGGCCCTGCCCGATTCCGATTCCGGTCCCTGGCCCGAACGATTCCTGAACCTGGCCGCGGAATACCGCGCCCTCGGCGTGGTCGGGCGCGTGCGCTGCTCCACCCGGCCCGACCGCACCGATCCCGAAATGCTCGCCCGGCTGAAGAGCCTGGGGCTGGACATGGTCGAGCTGGGCGTCCAGAGCTTCGACGACGCGGCCCTGGCCGCGTCGGGAAGAGGCTATGACGGGGAAACGGCCCGAAAGGGCTGCGAGAACGTGCGCGCGGCCGGGCTGCGGCTCGGCGTGCAGCTCATGCCCGGGCTGCCCGGCGACAGGCCGGGCGAACCGGACGGCACCTTCCGGCGCGATATCGAGATGACCGCCGCGCTCCGGCCCGACGCGGCCCGGCTCTATCCCTGCCTCGTCATCGAGGGCACGCCCCTGGCGCAGACGTGGCGCGCCGGAGGCTACCGGCCCTGGTCCCTGGAACGCGCACGCGCCGAGCTGGCCCACGGACTGGAGCGGCTCTGGTCGGCCGGCGTCCCGGTGATCCGCATCGGCCTGCACCCGGAAGCGGACCTGCTGCCCGGCATCCTGGCCGGGCCGTGGCATCCGGCCCTGGGGCAGATGGTCCGCTCCCTGGCCCTCTGCGCGCATGTCCTGGCGCGGGCGCGGGAACTGGGCAGCGGCCCCAAGAGCCTGCAAACGCCCCGCCGCTTCTCCGGCGAGATCATGGGCCACAAGCGCGAACTCTGGGAAAGGTGGAAGCGGGCGCGCATTCGCATCGAATTTCATGAGGGAGAGACGTTTCGGCTGGCCCTTGCAACGCCCTGAAACGCGACCGCCCCGCTTTCGCGGGGCGGAAAACGGGGGTCCGGGGGCCACTGGCCCCCGGCCGCCGGAGGCATTCCCTCTCCTCCTGCCGTTTCGGTCTGAACGCTTGGCTATTCCTCGCCCCAGGCCTTGGCGCTGCGGGCGATCTTCTTCCGCTGGCCCTGCCAGGTCGCGGTGCTCAGGAACGATTCCTCCCAGCGCTCAATCATGTCCAAATACAGGGCGTAGGGCACGGTCATGTAAAGCTCGTCCGTCTTCAGGAACTTGCGCATGGACGGATCCCAGCCGCCGAGCACGGCGCGGGTGCGGCCCGTGGCCCGATACGTGCGCGGCCAGGAAACCATGTTGCCGCAGCCCGGTCCCCAGGGCGAGGCCACGACCTCGGCGTCGTTGGTCAGGAACGCGGCGTATTGATGCAGCCCGCTCATGCTTTCGGGCCGTGCGAAAAAGGTCACGAATTCCGGGTCGTGCTTGAGCGGCTCGAAATCGCCGACCTTGCGGAACACGAGATAGGGATTGGGCGCGGGCAGAGGATCCATGCACTGGAACATGCTCTTGAAGGAATCCGGCCCGTCCAGGTAGTGCTCGGTTTCCATGCCTTCGGGCAGCCCGCAGCTGACGTAGCGGGCGATGAAGTCGTAGGGGCCTTTTTGAAAGCCCACGTACTGCGTTCCGCCGGGGCAGCCGGGATGGTCCGCGCTGGTCCAGGCCGCGCCGCCTTTCTTGCGCAGCACCCAGACGTGCTTGATCAGGCAGGAGAACCGCTCGAACGCCGGGCGGAAATCGGCCCGGCCCTTTTCCTCCTGTTCCAGGGTGGGCATGTCGCAGTCCGGGGGGTGGTTGTCGGAATCGGGCTTTTCCGCCTCGTAGGCCCAGGCGACCGGCTCTTCGGTGATGCCGAGAATGTCGAGGAAAGATTGCAGCTTGGAGTTCATCGATCGTCCTCCGTGAGAGTGTTCAGGTTGGCGATCATACGCCTGGCGAGGTCGAAGAAGAGTTCGGCCTCCTCGGCGCTGAGTCCGCGTACGGCTTGCTTGTTGACTTGGTGGGCGGCGTCCAGCACCTCGACCTCCAGCGCGCGGGATTTCTCCGTGAGCAGGATGCGCGCGCTGCGCCTGTCCGAAGGGTCGGCCCTGCGGGTGATCAGCCCGTCCCGCTCCATGCGCGTCAGGGTCCGGGCCATGGTGGACTGGTCCACGCCCAGGCAGCGGCAAAGCTCGGCCTGGGTGCGCTGATCCTTTTCCCAGAGCCAGACCAGGGTTCCGAACTGTCCGGCGCAGATGCCCAGCGGCTCCAATCGCCGGGCCAGCCGATTCATGAATCGCCGCGAAAGCTGGTTCGTCCAATACCCCGGAGCCTTCTCCCGCTGGAAGCAGCTTCCGAGCGCGGTTTCAGCGCAGTGTTCCGTTCCGGTTTCCATTGCAGATTCGATCGCAGTCATCGGCCCTCCGAATACATGGCTTGCCATGAACATGCATGGCTTGCCATGCGTTGTCAAGCAGGCTTCCACGGGGCTTGATAGCCACCTCTTGCGAACCCGAAAAAAGAGGGGTGCGGCGTCTTTCAATTCGCGGCGAAAGCGGCTACACTTCGCGATTAAGCAATCATGAGCACTCGAAACCTTTCGATTCTCCGTGCGGCCAGGGTCATGAGCATGGTCCCCGGCCAGGAACCGATACGCGATGCGGCCATCGTTCACGATGGCCGTTTTATTGTGCAAATCGGCCCGTGGACCGAGCTGCGAGCGCGGTTCCGCGGCCCCGTGGAAGACCTCGGCGGGGCCACGCTCTGCCCCGGCGTCTTCAACAGCCACACCCACCTGGAGATGTGCCACCTGCTCGGCAAGACCGTGCGCGGCCAGGGCTTCACATCCTGGATCAAGAGCCTCGTGGCCAACCCCATGTACGACATGGACGACGCGGAGGTGGCCGCGCAGTGCCGACGAATCCGGCGGCTCGGCACGGCCCACGTCGCCGACATTTCCACGAAGCAGGCCCCTCGCATCGCCGGCGTCCTCGACGAATCCGGCCTTTTTTTTGTGGCCTTCCGGGAGATGATCTTTTTCAGCCCGCCCCCGGACGAGCAGGACTTCGTTCCCGACGGGGAATTCGCCAACGGCGTGCTCTCCTGCGCGGGCCACGCGCCCTACTCCACCCATCCCGAAACCCTGCGCCGGGCCAAGCGCGCCTGCGCCGCGCGCGGACTGCCCCACTCCATCCACCTCGCGGAAAACGAGGAGGAGTCGCGCATTCTCATGGGCGAGCGCATCGAGTTCGTGGAGGTGCTGGAGCGCGCAAACATCCCCATGACCGGATTCAGGCCGCCGCGCGTCTCCCCCGTGGCCTACGCCCTGGACCTGGGGCTGCTGGACCCGGACACCCTGGCCGTGCACTGCGTGACCGTGAGCGACGAGGACATCGACATCCTGCGCCGCACCGGGACCAACGTCTGCCTCTGCCCGCGCAGCAACGACTACATCGGCGAGGGCCGCGCCCCCTGGGAAAAGCTCCGGGCCGCCGGAGTGAACCTCTGCCTGGGCACGGACGGGCTGGCCTCCAACCACGATCTCGACGTCTGGAACGAGCTGGCCTTTCTCAAGGAACGCTTTGTGGACGAACTTTCCCTGGAAGACGGCCTCGCGCTGCTCACGCGCAACCCGGCAAGAGCTTTCCGGGCGGAAAACCGCCTCGGCACGCTGGAGCCCGGCAAGGCCGCGCGCTGGTCCGTGGTTCCGGAAAACGTGCTCGCGCTGTTCGAGGCCTGAGCGACCGCAGCGGAAAATTTCACGCGCCGCCCACGGGCGGCAGGAACGACGACGGCTTCCGGCCCCTGCGGGGACGGAAAATAATATGCGAACGGCGACCGCGCCGGGACACTGCCCTTGCAGGCGGCCCCGCGCACCGGTCGCCCGGATTCCAGCCAGAAGGAAGAAGACATGCAATGGCGGCATAAGGATTTGTTGGATATTTCGCAGCTCAGCCGGGACGAGGTGCTGCACGTCTTCGAGACCGCGCAGTATTTCCGCGAGATCAACGAACGCCCCGTGAAGAAGGTGCCCACCCTCAAGGGCAAGAGCGTGGTGCTCTTCTTCGCCGAGCCGAGCACCCGCACCAAGACCTCTTTCGACATGGCGGGCAAGCGGCTCTCCGCGGACACCTTCTCGCTCTCCAAGAGCATGAGCAGCCTGCAGAAGGGCGAAACGCTCAAGGACACCGCCCTGACGCTCCAGGCCATGAACCCGGACGCCATCGTGCTGCGCCACTCTGTGAGCGGGGCGGCCAAGTTCCTGGCCGACCGCCTGCACTGCGGCGTGCTCAACGCGGGCGACGGCCGCCACGCCCACCCGACCCAGGCCCTGCTCGACGGCTACACCCTCTGGGAGCAATGGAAGGACTTCGCGGGCAAGACCGTGCTCATCCTCGGCGACATCGCCCACAGCCGCGTGGCCCGCTCCAACCTGATCATGCTGAACATGCTCGGGGTCAAGGTCCGCTTCTGCGCGCCGCGCACCCTGCTGCCCCCGGCGGTGCGCTCCTGGCCCTGCGAGGTCTACACCAGCCTCGACGAGGCCGTGCGCGGGGTGGACGCGGTCATGTGCCTGCGACTCCAGCTGGAGCGCCAGCAGGACGGGCTGCTCCCGGACCTGCGCGAATATTCCCGGCTCTACTGCCTTTCCCCGCGCCACATGGAGCTGGCCGCGCCGGACGCGCGCGTGCTGCACCCCGGCCCCATGAACCGGGGCCTGGAGATCAGCTCCGTGATCGCGGACGCGCCCCGGAGCCTCGTGCTCGACCAGGTGGCCAGCGGCGTGGCCGTGCGCATGGCCCTGCTCTTTCTCATCCTGACCCGCAAGGAGGCCTAGCCCATGTCCAGCCCTGATCTGATCGTCAAGAACGCCCGCCTGCGCGGCGAATCCGTGGACCTGCTGGTCAAGGACGGCAAGGTGCTGGAGGTGGTTCCGGCGGGCAAGGCGCCCAAGGATGCCGGGGAAACCGTGGATGCAGGCGGCCTTTCCCTGCTGCCCTCGCTCACGGACGTGCACACGCACCTGCGCGAGCCGGGCTACGAATGGAAGGAGGACATCGCCACGGGCCTTGCCGCCGCGGCCTTCGGCGGCTTCGGCAACATCATGTGCATGGCCAACACCGACCCCGTCAACGACAAGGCCGGAGTGACCGAAATGCTGCTCGACAAGGCCGCAACCGCCTGGCCGGACGGCCCGCGCCTCTTCCCCGTGGGCGCGCTGACCGTGGACCTCAAGGGCGAGGCGCTCGCGCCCATGGGCGAGCTGGCCGACGCGGGCTGCGCCGCCTTTTCCAACGACGGCGTGCCCGTGAAGAGCAGCGCGCTCTTCCGCAGGGCCATGGAATACGCCTCGGACTTCGGCAAGGTGGTCATCGACCACTGCGAAGACCCGTACCTCGGCGTGGCCGCCGGGGCCAACGAGGGCGAAATCTCCGGCAGGCTCGGCATTCCGGCCCAGCCCGACGCGGCCGAGGCCATCCAGGTGGCCCGCGACATCCTGCTCGCCGAATACCTCGGCCTGCCCATTCACCTGGCCCACATCTCGTGCAAGAAGTCCGTGGAACTCATCGCCTGGGCCAAGCAGCGCGGGGTCGACGTCACGGCCGAAACCTGCCCGCACTACCTGACCCTGACCGAGAACGAGCTGGCCGACTACGACACCAACGCCAAGGTCAACCCGCCCCTGCGCACCGAGGCCGACCGCCGCGCCGTGCTCGAGGCCCTGGAGAGCGGCGTCATCGACATGCTCGCCACGGACCACGCGCCCCACGCCGCGCACGAAAAGGAAGTGGAGTTCGACTTCGCGCCCTGCGGCATCACCGGGCTGGACACGGCCCTGTCCGTGACCTGGGGCCTGGTCAGCAAGGGCGCCCTCTCGGAAGACGCCTTTGTGCGCGCCTGGACAACCGCGCCCTGCGAACGCTTCGGCCTGCCCGTGAACCGCTTCCAGCCGGGCGATCCCGCCGACTTCCTGCTCTTCGACCCCGTGGAGGAATGGACGGTCACGCCGGAATCGCTGCGCTCCAAGAGCAAGAACACGCCGCTGCTCGGCCGCCCGCTTCGGGGCCGCGTGGTGCGGCATTTCCTTGCGGGCAAAAACATTGTATGAGTCCGGGACGTGAATACGATCGACATCCGAGCGACCTACCCGGAGGAGAAGAATAGATGAGCCAGCCTTTCAAAGACGCCGTGGGGTTCTGCAAAACCATCATGCGCAACGGCTTTGACGCCTACGTGGTCAATGCCCGCCTGCAACAGCAGACCCTCGGCCACGACGCCACCGAACAGGAAATCGACATCAGCACGGACATGGGCTTCGACGACCTGCTGCGCCTGTTTCCCGCCACCAAGCCTTCCCCCGAATCCGACGTGCTCGGTTTCTTCAAGGAAGGAGAGACGACCTACTACTTCTACAACTCGCCCGCAGCCACGGACGCCCACCCCGAAGAGTGCGTGGCCCGGCTGACCCCGCGCCTGATGAAGCGGCTGGAGCAGCGCGGCGAAATCCCGCTCTCCTCGGTCTGCCCCTACATCCCCTCGGCCATCGAGACCATGGACGGCTTCGCGGACTTCAGCAACGGCGAGGTCCGCTTCCTGGGCCTGCCGGACGAGACCGTCAAGCGCGACTACCTGCTGGCCGTCCGCGCCCTGCGCTTCGCCGCCAACTTCCACCTGCCCATCGAGCCGAACTCCTGGCTGGCCATCGTGCGCGGCGCGCGCCGCGTGCTCGACTACGTGTCCATCAGCGACATCATGGACGAGTGGCGCAAGGTCGAGGCCGAGAACATGTGGCAGTTCGCCCAGTACCTCTTCGACTCGCAGATTCTGCACGGGCTCGTGCCCGAAGTGGCCGCGCTCTCGCGCGTCAAGCAGATCAAGAACCCGGAAGCGGGCGAGGAAACCGTCTTCGAGCACACCATCGACGTGATGCGCCGCTATCCCGAAGTGCTGCCCTACGACTGGTACGGCACCCTGGCCTGCTTCTTCCACGACGTGGGCAAGCTCTTCACCGCGGAATACTTCGAGGGGCAGTGGACCTTCTACCAGCACCACTACGTGGGCGCGCGCGTGACCCGCAAGATCCTCAACCGCCTGCGCTTCGAGCCGGCGGACATCGACCTGATCTGCGGGCTGATCAAAAACCACATGCGCCCGCACTTCATGCTCACGGACAAGGGCATCCGCCGCTTCAAGGCCGTGGACGAATACCCGCGCATCCTGGAGATGGTCCGTGCGGACATCAAGGCGCGCGGCGGCTCCTACCGGGAGTTCAACCACAACCTGAAGATGCTGGAACGGGCCGACATCCCGGAAGACGCCCTGGAGCCCATGCTCAACGGCAACGAAATCATGCAGTCCACGGGCCTCAAGCCCGGCCCCACCGTGGGACTCATCCGCGACAACCTGCTCAAGGCCCAGATCGCGGGCGAGGTGCTCGACTACGACGGCGCCATCAAGTACGTGCAGGAATACGCCCGCCGCGAACAGCTCAAGTAGCCGACACGCGAAACGAAAACGGCATTACGAAACCCGCCCGTCCCGGACATCCTCCGGGGCGGGCGGGTTTTTCCTCCTCCCCTTCTTTTCGCCGTGCCATGATCCGGTTTTCCATGCCACGCATATTGTATTTTTCCCCCTTTGGTGCTACCGGATCAAAATAAGTGTTACGCATGGGCGAACGCTTGATTTGGATTTCCATAAACCCAAGAGGAGGAATCCGATGCTGGAAATGGAAATGGTCATGATGAAGGGATCCGCACCCAAGGACGTGGACCCGAACTCTTTCTCCTTCGTACAGGTGGACCCGGCCAAATGTCAGGCCTGCGGCACCTGCCACGAGGTCTGCGGCACGGGCGCGATCCAGCCCATCAACGCCGAGGGCATCCACGGCGTGGTGGATCCGGCCGCCTGCATGAACTGCGGTCAGTGTCTCGTGAACTGCCCCTTCGGCGCCATCTATGAGGAAGTCTCCTTTGTGGACGACGTCCTGGCCGCGCTGAAGGATCCGGACACCGTGGTGGTCTCCATGCCCGCCCCGGCCGTGCGCTACGCCCTGGGCGAGCCTTTCGGCATGCCTCCGGGAACCTACGTGGGCGGCAAGATGCACGCGGCCCTGCGCAAGCTCGGCTTCGACCTGATCTGGGACAACGAGTTCACGGCGGACGTGACGATCATGGAAGAAGGCAGCGAGCTGATCCAGCGCGTGGCCCATCCGGATCATCATCATCCCCTGCCGCAGTTCACGTCCTGCTGTCCGGGCTGGGTCAAGTTCGTGGAGTCCTACTACCCCGAACTGATCCCGCACATGTCCACCTGCCGGTCGCCCATCGGCATGCTCGGCCCGTTGTCCAAGACCTACGGCGCGCAGCAGGCCAAGGTGGATCCGGCCAAGATGTACACGGTTTCCATCATGCCCTGCATCGCCAAGAAGTACGAGGGCCTGCGTCCGGAGATGGCGGCCAGCGGCCACCGCGACATCGACGCCACCATCACCACCCGCGAACTGGCCTACATGATCAAGAAGGCGGGCATCGACTTCAAGAACCTCAAGGACGAGAAGCCGGACCCGGTGCTCGGCGAATCCACGGGCGCGGCCACGATCTTCGGCACCAGCGGCGGCGTCATGGAAGCGGCCCTGCGCCTGGCCTACGAGGTGCTTTCCGGCGACAAGCTGAAGAATCCGGACATCAAGGCCGTGCGCACCGCCGAGGGCATCAAGACCGCTTCGGTGGACGTGCCCAAATTCGGCAAGGTCAACGTGGCCGTGGCCAGCGGGCTGGAAAACGCGGTCAAGCTCTGCGAAGAGGTCAAGGCGGGAAAATCGCCGCACCACTTCATCGAGATCATGACCTGCCCCGGCGGCTGCGTGAACGGCGGCGGACAGCCTGTCGCCCCGGACGTGCGGGCCAGTCGCGGCGGTTCGCGCGTTCTGGCGGAGCTGAAGAACCGTTTTGGCCGCAACAGCTAATCGAAGGAGGATGGAGATGAACAACGCACTGGGCATGACCCGGAGAGGCTTCATCAAGGTCGCGGGCGTGACTGCGGCCGCAGCGCTGCTCAACGGCGGCATGCTGGTCGAGGCCGAGGCTGCGTCCCTGGACTTCGTGGGCCAGCGCCAGGCCGGGGTGTACGCCACGGACGCCAAGGTCTACAAGATCCGCAAGTCGCAGGACAATCCCATGGTCAAGAAGATCTACGCCAAGGACGGCTTCCTGTCCGAAGGCCCCCTGGGACACCGCTCCCACCAGCTCCTGCACACCTACTACTATGATCGCAGCGCAGGCGTGAAAGCGCTCAAGGCCAAGGGCGTGGAGCTCAAGGTCTAGACTGAGCTGGCGAAAACACCTCCGTTGCAACCTGAGGCGAGGGCCGTTCTGACCCGAGGGTTGCTCCTGGCGGCGCATGCCGCCCTGACCCGGCGCTTTTTCCTTCTTTCTTCATAACGTTGCGGGGGATTCCCCCCACGGATCATTTCCCGGCCAATCCTGCCAGGGCCGAACGCACCGCCTCGCGCAGCTCGTCCTTCTGATACTCCACCGCGGGCGGCATAAGCGCGTCCGACTCCAGATATTTCGAGAACTCCTCATAGTATCCCAGGGCCATGGAGCGGTCCGCATCGTTTTTTTCCGCTTTCCAGCGCTGCTCCAGCAGGCGCGCATAGTTGAACAGCGCCAGCGGGTAGCGGTCGATGCGCAGGGCGGCTTCATAGTGTTTCCTGGCCTTTTCCGCGTCCCCAAGGCGCATCCAGGCCACGCCCATGTCGTTGTGGGCCTCGGCCGCGTTGGCCGTTCCCTCGCAGCACTCCAGCACCTTGGCGTAGCGGGCCAGCGCCGCCTGGTACTTGCCCATGGCCAGATAGCGCTCGCCCTGCTGGATGAGCACGGCGGGCAGTTCCTGGGCCAGGGCGGCCGCGGGGCAGAGCAGCGCCAGGGCGAGCAGCAGCGCCGCAGGCGCGCTGCGGAGCGAGCCCCGGCAGCGGAGGGGGCGGCGCAGAACGCGCAGGTGAAATACTGGGGTCATGCCATACTCCCGTGTTATTATATTATGAAAAATATGCATTTTTTACATACATAAGCTTGATCGGTCTAGCTGAAACTCAGCGACGGACACGGCGTGAATAATATCGTATCATCTTGATTAATTGGCTATTGACTCGAATACTAAGGGGTTGTACCTCTGTCCCTGCGTGTTATGAATTATATTTTAGTAACATGAAACGGGCAAGAAAAAGTCGGGAGTAAAGGCGTGAAACCGGAAACGACCGTGCGCCGTCTGGGCGTGGTGGGCATCGTGGTCGCGGACCGACAGAGCATGGCCAGGCGGGTGAATGAAATTCTCAGCGATTTCGGTGAGATCATCGTCGCCCGTACCGGCGTGCCCTATCGAGAGCGCGGCGTGGCCGTGATCTCCGTGATCATCGACGCCACCACCAACGAACTGGGCGCGCTGACCGGTCGGCTTGGTATGCTGGAACATGTCAGGGTCAAGTCGCTGATGCTCTAGACCTCCTTTCTTGCGGAGGGAGGCGAACGTGAAAACGCTCAAAACGTACGCCGTGCTGACGCCCCTGCTGCTCGCGCTGGTCCTTTCGCCCCTTGGGGCGCGAAGCGCGCGGGCCGCTGCGGCAAAGGCCGAGGCGGATTCATCGGAAGAGGTGCTCGACGCCGTGGTCATCACGGCCCGGGGATACGGGCAGCCCCAATCCGCCACTCCCGGCGGGGTCGGGGTCGTGGACGAGCGGGAGATTCAGGAGAGCATGCCCCTCGGAGTCGCGGACGTGCTGGACCGCATTCCGGGCGTGGACATCTCCACGGACTCGCCCTGGGGCGCGGAAACCGTGATCCGGGGCATGTCCCGCGACTCCGTGCTGGTGCTCATCGACGGTTGCCGCCTGAACGGAACCACGGACATCAACGGCCGCATGGGCCTGGTCAATCCCCAGGACGTGGAACGGGTCGAGGTTCTCAAAGGCCCCGTCAGCACGCTCTACGGCAGCGGCTCCACGGGCGGCGTGGTCAACATCGTGACCCGCGAGGGCCGGTTCGCCGAGCAGCCCGAACTGCATGGCGAGGTCTCGCTCGGCTACTCCAGCAATCCCCAGGGGCCGAATACGTACGGCAACGTCCGCTACGGCTCGGACGACCTCTGGATCTACGGCTCGCTGGGCTGGCGCGACCATGACAGCGCCTACAGCGGAGACGGGGACGTGATCCGCAACAGCGGATACATGGATCTCCAGGGCAAGGTCGCCCTGGGCTACGCCTGGGACGCCGAACACGAGACCACCATCCAGTATCAGCATGCGGACGTGGACGACGTGGGCATTCCGGGCACGGGCTCCGCGCCCCTGCCGGCCACGGCGGATGTGAGCCTGAAATCCAACGATCGGACCTTCGTGCAGCTGCGCCAGTCCTACCGGCCCGAACACGGCGCGCTGGACGAATCCGTGCTCACGCTCTCCTACCAGTCCATCGTGCGCGACCCCGCGATCATGAACGCGAGCACGGGCAGCATCCTTCAGGATCCCTACGCCGAGCACGAGACCCTGGCCCTGAACTGGCGCAACGTCTTCGACCTCGGCGAGCACCGGCTCACCGCGGGCATCGACGCCTGGAACTGGTACATGACCGGCGACCGCTGGAGCGCGGCGGGCGTGTACGCCAAGCCCGTGCCGGACACGAACACCTTTTCGGGCGGACTCTTCGTCGAGGACGACTGGAAGTTCGCTCCGGCCTGGACGCTGAACCTGGGCCTGCGCACGGACGGCGTGCTCATTGAAAACGAGGAAACCGCCACGGTCAAGGCCGGGTACAAGAACGACCTGGACTGGGGCGCGCACGCGGGCCTGACCTGGGCCTTCGCGCCCCGCTGGAGCGCCACGGCCCTGGCGGCCGCCAGCTACCGCACTCCGAACATGCTGGAACTGTACAAGAACATCACCCTGGGCGGCGGCGTGAGCGAGGTGGGCAACCCGGAGCTGCATTCGGAGAAGTCCCGCTACGGCGAGCTGGGCCTGCACTACACCGGCTCGGAGCTGCGCGCTTCGGCCGCGGCCTTTCTCAACCTCGTGGACGATCTGATCACCAGCGAAGAGGTCAGCGCAACGCTCTACCGCATGGCCAACACCTCACAGGCGCGCCTTTCCGGCCTGGAGGGCAGCCTGGAATGGCGTTTCGCCCCGGCCTGGACCGCGTACGGCAACGTCTCCTGGACCGAGGGCCGCAACGAGGATACGGGCGAATGGCTGCGCTTCGTGGCCCCGCTGAACGGCCTGATCGGACTGCGCTACGACCTGGATTCGGGATTCTGGTGGGCGCTGGAGTCCCGCTGGGCCGCGGAGCAGCATCAGGTGCCCGAAGGCGCGCTGAAGACCGACTCCTGGGCCATCGTCAACGCCCGCTGCGGCTACGGCTTCGAGGCCTTGGGGCTGGGGAACGAATTGACCCTGGCCGTGACCAACCTCCTGGACACGCAGTACCGCAACCATCTGGCCACCTCGCGCGGGGTGGAGCTTTACGCTCCGGGCATCGGGCTGGAAGCGAACTGGCGGGTGCGGTTCTAAGGCCGGAGGAAAATCAGGAACATCCTACGGGGCGGCGGAAACGCCGTCCCGTTTTCGTTTCGGCGGCGTCAGCGCTCCAGGCGGAACCGCAGCGGCAGACGCACCCAGGTGCGCACGGGCTCTCCGTGGCGCAGCCCCGGGCGAAAGCGCCAAAGCGCCACGGCCCGGATCGCGTTCTCCTCGAACACGCCGGGCGGGTCCGCCTGCAAGACTTGAATTCTGCTCACGCTGCCGTCCCGCTCCACCAGGAAGCGGAGCAGCACCGTGCCCGTGACCCCCTTGCGCCGGGCCTCGCGCGGATATTCCGGAGCCGGGCCGTGGCGGACGCCCGGAGCGCTGTCCACCTCGCCGAGCTCGAAGGCCGTCTCCCCCGAAGCCGTGTTCGCGGAGGCATCGCCGTGCGCGGACCGGGAAGCCTCGTCCGCTGATTCCTCATGCGCCGGGGCCGGTTCGGCTTCTACGGAATCCGATCGCTTTGGTTCGGGCCGCTCGGAAAGACGCAGAGCCGACAGAGAGGGGTCGGGCATGGCCGGGGCCGGTTCGGGTTGCGGCACGGGCTCCGGCTTCGCAGGAGTGATCGGTTCCGGCTGCTGCGGCGTTTCAGGCGGGGCGGAAGGAAACGCGGCTTGGACGCTCCGCTCCATGGAGGCGTCCCAATACAGGGTCCGCGCGCCGATCGGTTCCGGGACCGCGACCGGCTGCCGCATCCCCGGCAGAGGCACGGCCAAGAGCAGCAAGGCGGTGATGCCGATGCCTCCGAGCAGAGCCAGGAGCGCGCGACAGCAGCGGCCAAAGGCCCTTGCCACGCTATTCGCTCCTTTGCGCCGCGATGCCCACGTTCCGGGCCCCGGCAAGACGGCACTGGTCGATGACCCGGATCACGTCATCGGTGCGGCTGGCGCGGTCCGCCACCACGAGCACGCCCCCGTCCGGCGAGACGGCCAGGAAAGCGGCCACCCTGGCCCGCACGGCGCGCAGGTCGATGGACGCGCCTTCCACGAACACGCGGCCCTCGGCCGTGACCCCGACCTGGAGCAGGGGCCGCTGTTCCTGCTCGGCCGTGGCCGCTTCGGGTCGCTGCACGTCCACGCCCGCTTCGCGGGTGAAGGAGGCCGTGACGATGAAGAAGATCAGCAGGATGAAGACCATGTCGATGAGCGGGGCCATGTTGATGTCCACCCCGCCCCGGGCGGCCCTGCCTGTGCGCACGTAGCGGAAGCAGCTCATGCGGCCTCCTGTCCGGTCCGGGCCAGGGCCGCGCAGAAACGCCCCACCCGCGCCTGGAAGGTCTGGGCGCGGCGGCGCAGGAAACGCCCGGCAAAGAGCGCGGGGATGGCCACGAGCAGGCCGGTCTGGGTGCTCACCAGGGCCTCGGAAATGCCGCCCGAAAGGATGCGCGGGGAAGCCGCGCCATATGCGGCCAGGGCGTCGAACGCGCCGATCATGCCGCTGACCGTGCCGAGCAGGCCGAGCAGCGGGGCCGTGGCCGCGAAGACAAGGATGGTGCCCACGCCACGCTCGGCCTCGTCCCCATAGCGGTGGGCGAGCCGGTGCAGGAGACGCTCGTCCAGGCCAGGGTCGCCGGTGCGGCGGCGCACGAACTCGCGGACCAGTTCGGCCTGCCAGCCGCCAACCTCCCTCTCTCCGTTTTTCATGCCGACTTCCGTGCCGACTTCCGTGCCGACTTCCATGCCGCAGGGCCTCAGGGCGTTTTCCGCATCGCCATCGGGAAGAAGCAGCCGCGCGGCCTCTTCGGAGGGACGCTCGCCCCGCCGCAAGGCTGCCAGTTGCCCGGCCTTGAGCAGCACCAGCGTCCAGGCCCAGACCGAGAGCGCGGCCAGGGGCCACATGACCAGCCCGCCCGAGGCGAAATAATCCGCGAGCCGCGCGGCCTGTTCCGCCAGCGCGCTCATTTTCCGCTCCCGCCGCCGAGCAGAATCACGCCGAAGGCCACGCTCTTTTCCTCCATGTCCGCGACCACGGCGTCCACGCGCCGCTCCAGGAAGTGATGCAGGAGCAGGATCGGGATGGCCACGGCCAGCCCCAGCTGGGTCGTTACCAGGGCCTCGGAGATGCCCCCGGACATGAGCTTGGGGTCGGCATTGCCGAAGAGCGTCATGGTCGTGAAGGTGTTGATCATGCCCGTGACCGTTCCGAGCAGGCCGAGCAGCGGAGCCGTGGCTCCGAGCACGGACAGGGTCGGCAGGAAGCGCTCCAGACGGGGCACCTCCTTGAGAATCGCGTCGTGAAAGACGTTTTCCAGCACGTCGCGCGGGGCTCCGGCGTGGCGAAGGCCCGCGTCGAGCACCCGGCAGGAAGGCGCGTTCGCCGTGACGCGGCAGAGTTCGCCGCATTCGCCGATGCGGCCCGCGCGCAGCAGGTCTTCGAGATCATGCAGGGTCTGCGCCGATGCGGGGCGCTGGCGCAGCAGCACTGCGAGCCGCTCCAGGCCGATGAGCAGCCCGGCGGCCCCCACCAGCAAGATCGGCCAGACCAGGAAGCCGCCCGCGCGCAGTCGGTTCCAGAGTCCGGTCTTTTCAGCGTCCGCCGCAAACCAGTCCCCGCCGGAAATGTCCAGGGGCAGAACCGCGCTGAAGTGCGCTTCCTGGCCCGGCTGCCCGTGGCGGCCCGCACTGGCGGCGAAGTCCAGCAGGTTCCGGGAGGCGGCCCGTGAAAGCTCCGCATCCGAAACGGACCAACGCCCGCCTTCCAGAACGCGAAGCCCGGCAACACGCTCTCCGGACAGGACGTAGGCCGCGTTCGCGCCCACCAGGAGCACGTCGGCCCGCTGCTGCGCGCCGTCCCGGCCCAGGACCGGAGCCCGCACCAGCCGAACCGTTCCGGAATCGCGCATCCGACCCAGCAGGGCCTCGCCCAGGGCACGAAGCTCTTCGGGACCGGGCGGAACGGAGGCGTCGAGGATGGCCCTGCAGGCCGCGAGATCGTCAGGACGCGCCGGGGCCAGGGGCGAGCGAAGCAGCAGGCGTTCCGCGTCGCGTGCCGCGTCGTGGGCCACGGCCTCGATGCTGTCGAGTTCGGGAAACGCGGCAGCCAATCCGGCGCGCGCTTGCCGCAGTCGGAGCGTGAGTTCGTCGCGGCGTGCATCGAGTTCGGCGAGCCGTGCCGCGACTGCGCTGGTCCGGGAACGGAGAGCGTCGGGATTGAGGTCGGCCGCAGGGGCCGCATCCTCAAGAATAGCTTCGGCCCGCAGGGTGTGTTCGCCCTCGGCGACAAGGTCGGGCAGGACCGTTTCCACTCCGGGAGCACCCCGTGCGCTTGAAAGCGGGAGCGCGGGCAGGAGCACGGGGCCGGGCAGCCTGCGGCGCGCGGTCATGTCCAGGGCCGCACGCACCGCGTCCCGCGCATCCTGGTCCAACCTGATCCACTCGCCGTGCGGACCGAGGGTCCAGGCCCGTTCCCGGTCGCGGGAAAGAAAGAATTCGGCCAGGCGTCCCACGCGCAGGGATTCGCCCTGGGTCTCGCCTTCGGGCGTCCGCAGCACGGTTTGTCCGGAGGCGATCTCTTCGCCGTACTGCGCCTCGACCTGCAAGGCCTCCAGAACGCGGCGCAGCTTTTCGGCCAGGGAGGTTCCCGCCTCCGGGCCGGGTGCAGTCTCGCGCTCGTCCTCCGACAGGGAGACATCGCTCAGCAGGGCGCCGAGGGCGGCCAGTCGGCGGGCGCGCTCCTCCTGGAGAAACGGCAGATCCCGCGCCACCGCGTCATGGAGTTGCCCACTCAGATCAAAGAGCAGGGCTTCCAAACGGTTTTTCGAATCGGCGCTCTGCGCAGCCAGCCTTTCGAGTTCCCGGAGTTCGCGCTCCAGGTCGCGCACGACCCGTTCCTGGGCGCGCGTCTGCCGGTCGAGGCGTTCGGCGAGCCGGAGGAGGTCCGGAGCCGTGGGAGGAGCTCCTTCCTCGGTCCGGGCCGCGTCCGTTTCCAGGCCCAAGGCAGGGGCGGCCAGAGTCGGGGCGCAGAAGATCAGGCCGAAGAGAAGCAGGGCGGCAGGAACCGCCGCGGGAAGCGCGCGCATGGTCACACCTGGTGCTGTTGAGTTTTGCCCGGAATCTTCCACAGAGTACAGGGAAGCTCAAGCACAAAATTGAAAATCATAACACGATTCAGATAAAACAGGTATGAAATCGAAGTGGATCATCGAGGGGCGGGGCGTATTCTCCGGCGGACCGCGTATGGTTGCTTCCCCAGGGTGTTGCGGGGCTGAAATCTACGCTGCGGGTGTGAGGCAAGGAATGTCCCGCAGCGGGAGGACGGGTGAGCTTGGAAGCGTATTCTTTTGTATACCAAGTGGATGGGGTTTACAGTCCTGCCGAATCTTGTTGCATGAAAAAAAATTTAGTGCTACGCAACACGCCACGAAGATGAATACGTGACATAATTCACATTGAACCTCATTCCCGCTTTCCGTGCGGCGACTCAAGGTGGAATCGATGGACGCCTCTTCCCGCGTGACACGCGTATCGGCCTGGCTGGCAGCCCTGCTGCTGCTCCTGTTTTCCCTCGCGCCCCTGGCCCTGGCCCAGGAGGGAGCCGCCCCGGACCCGGCCGCAAGCGCCGCGGACGCGGACGCTTCCAGTTCCGGGGATACGGACGCCGCGAAATCGAACGCCGGGAATCAGGACGAGGCCGTGCTTCCCGTGGTCGACGTGGTGGCCCGGCCCGTGATCGAGGGCAACGTGGTGGACCGCTTCGGCGCGACCACCACCGTGGTGACGCAGGAGCAGATCGAGGATCTCAACGCCGTGGACATGCCCGAGGCCCTGCGCCGGGTTCCGGGCGTGACCATCACCCGCCACAACCATGTGGGCTCCTTCGGCGGCGGCGAGGGCGGCGCGGTATTCATCCGGGGCATGGGCTCCAGCCGACCGGGCGCGGAGATCAAAACCTATCTGGACGGCGTGCCCATGTACATGGGCCCCTGGAACCACCCGCTCATGGACCTGCTGCCCGTGGACGCGGCCGAGAGCGTGGAAGTCATCAAGGGACCGCAGCCCCAGCGCTACGGCAACAACGTCTCGGCGATCAACATCGTGCCCAAGCGGCAGCATGCGGACGAGGAGGACTCCACCACCGTGAAGATGGCCGCCGGAAGCTACGGCACGGTGAGCCAGTCCGTGGAGCACGGCGGCAGCATGGAGGGCTTCGACTACTACGTGGGCGAGGGCTCCATCCGCTCCGACGGCCACCGCCAGGACTCCTGGGGCAGCAAGCTCGGCTACTACGCCAACCTCGGCTTCGAGCTGAACCCGAACTGGGATCTGCGCGTCCTGGCCCTGGGGACCATGAACCGCTCGGCCGACCCCGGCGCGGACACGGCCAAGGGCGAATCGGACGGCACCTACGGCACCAACGCGCAGTTGCTTTCCATGACCATTTCCCACCAGCACGACGCGCTGGACGGCGAGTTCAAGTTCTTCGTGAACACGGGCGAGGGAAACTGGAAGGACCAGACCCAGACCGCCAACGCGGACGACTGCTATAACGATTTCACCTTCTACGGCGCACGCCTCAAGGAGACCTGGCACCCCTGGCAGGGTACGGACCTGAGCCTGGGCCTGGACCAGGACTGGTGGCAGAGCGTGGTGCACAATACCTACGACGACGGCACCGAGGACTACATCCGGCCTGACGACTTCTCCCTGACCATGCCCTACGCCGCCGCCAGCCATCTCTTCGGCGACCGCAATGGCTGGTACGCGATTCCGTCGGCGGGCGTGCGCTTCTACGCGCACAACAAGTTCGACGGCGAGACCGCACCCAACCTCGGCCTGGTTCTCGGCTACGCCGATACCGAGGCCCATGTCTCGACCTCGCGCGGCGTTGTGTATCCCGGCCACGACGCCATCGTGCTCGGCTGGGGAAACTGGGAGGAACTGAAGCCCGAGACCGTGGAGCACTTGGAGGCAGGCCTCTCGCAGCGCTTCGGCCGCTTCGCCCAGGCGGACGCGACCTACTTCCACGACAAGGGCCGCAACCGCTACGTCTTCGGCGGAGCCTGGCCCAACTTCGTCTGGACCAACACCGAACATTACGACATCAGCGGCTGGGAATTCTCCCTGTCCGTCACGCCCGTGGAGTACTTCTCGGTCTTCGCCGGTCTGACGACCCAGGAGGCCACCCCCGAGGACATGCCCTACGTGCCGGAAACCACGATCAGCGGCGGCTTCTCCTGGCGCTTCCTGGAGCAGTTCACCCTGAACATGGACTGCCAGTACGTGGACGAAATGTACGTGCTCAAGCAGACTCGCCGCACGGGAAACACCAACACGGAGAAGGTGGATTCGCACTTCGTGACCAACGCCCGCATCGGCTGGGACTTCCAGTCCGAAATCATCGGCGGGGGCGAGCTCTACCTGGCCGTGGAGAACCTCTTTGACGAGCGCTACGCCTACAAGCCGGACTACACCATGCCCGGCATCAACGGCACCGTCGGCGTGAAGCTGACGTTCTGACCATCATCCGGGGCGCGGCCGGATCATCCTCCTGATCCTTCCTCTTGATCCGGCCCGCCCACGAGGCAGCATGCACGAATACGCCGCATTCCCCCACGAAAGCGCCCGCGAAGAGGCCGATCCGCTGCGCTCGGCTCCGGCTGCGCCGCCCGCCGGGCTCTACGCCCTGCTGCAAACGGCGTCGCTGGGATACAAGTCCTTCCTGGCGCTGCGGGCCGCCCTGGACGTGGGGCTCTTCGCCCATCTGGAGGAGCCGCAGGACGCGGACGCCCTTGCCGAACGCCTGGGCCTGGACCGCCGGATCCTGTCGCCGCTCTGCGGGCTGCTCGCCCAGTGGGGGCTGCTGGCAGAGGAGGACGGCAGGCTGCGCACCTCGGACGAAGCCCGGATATGGCTTGATCCGGACAGCCCCCTGCGGCAGCAGCCCGTGACCGAGAACATGGGCGAAACCTTCCGCCTCTGGGAGCGGCTCGACAGCGCGCTGATTCAGGGCCCGTTCGACCCGCAGCGGGCGGGCATCTTCGGCGGGGCCTTCCTCCCGGCCCTGGCCGCCGAGGCCCTCACAGGCGAGGTGCAGCGCACCGCCGACCTGGTGGCGGCCGCTCCGGGCTTCGAAGACCTGCGCGACCTGATCGACCTGGGCGGGGGGCACGGACTTTACTCCCTGGCGCTCTGCGCGCGCAGCCGAGAATTGCGGGCCGAGATCCTCGACCTGGAGGGCGTTCGCGACATGGCCGAGGCCAACATCGCCCGCTTCGGGGATGGTCGCGTGCGCTTCACCGCCGGGGACATCCGCAGCGCGTCCCTGGGCCGGGAACGGGACGCGGCGCTGCTCTTCTACAATCCCGGCGGCAAGCGGGCCGACCTGCTGGAACGCATCCGCGCCTGCCTGCGGCCCGGCGGACTGTTCGTGTCCAAGCACGTCTTCTACGCCCGGAACGAAGGCTCCAAGAGCCCGCTGGCGGACCTGGAGTGGAACCTGACCGCGTTTCCTGGGGTGCACAAGCAGGCCAACGTCTATCGATTCGACGGCGATCTCTGCACCGAGGAATACCTGGCCCTGCTGGAACGGCATTTCGAGATTCTCGCGGACCACGGGCCAGAGGCGTTCGCCGCGCCGGACCTGGGAAAGTTCGGGGACCGGCTTGACTCCCGACTGATCGTGGCCCGCAGACGCTGACCAAACGGAGGAACCATGCCTTGCAACGGATCATGCCGCGCCGTCCTTGGCGCGCTGTTTCTGCTGGCGACGCTGTGCGTCGCCTCGACTCCGGCCCGGGCCGCGAACGACGTCTGCGAAACATGCGGGGATCACGCCCCGCTCCGCATCCTGGCCGGAACCAGCATCGCGGCCGACATCGTGAGCGATCTGTGCGGCCCGGCGGCCGCGGTCCGGCTTCTGATTCCGGGCGGAGCCTGCCCGGGCCATTACGACCTGCGCCCCGGCGACCTGCGCTTTCTCGGCGGGGCCCAGCTGTTGGTTCTGGAATCCTTCCAGTCCGAGATGCCGAACATGCGCGACCTGATCCGAGCGGCGCGCAATGAACAGCTCCAAATTTTTGTGCTGCCCGAGGCCGAAAGCGCCATGCTGCCCGAAGCCCAGGAACGCCTGACCCTGGCCCTGGCCAAGGAGCTGGCCCGGCTGCGGCCAGAGCTGGCCTCCCGGCTGGAGCGGGCCACCGCAGAGCGGATCGCCCGCGTGCGCGAGGTGGCCGGAGAGCAGCGCGCCCGGCTCGAAAAGGCCGGAACGCCAGGAACGGTTGCGCTTTCATCGGCGCTCCAGGCCTCGTTCGCCCGCTGGGCCGGGCTGGACGTGGCCGCCACCTACGGAAGGCCTGAGGATCTGACCCCGGAGCGCTTCGGGGAGCTTCAGGACATCGGCGCGAAACGCGGCGCGAGGCTGGTGCTGGACAACGTCCAGAGCGGACCGGGCGCGGGGCGCGGGCTGGCCGAGACTCTGGGGGCGGGCCGGGCCGAGCTGACCTCCTTTCCGGGCGGGTTCCCGGACGCACCCGAAGGCCGGGAAGACAATGACGGACGCTGGGAGTCCGCTTTCATCGCCAACGTGAACCGCGTGCTGGCCGCCCTGGGGGGCGCGGGCTCGTGAGCGGCGCGATGCTGTCTTCCGGACCCGCCGTGGTCCTGCGCGGGGTGGCCGCGGCCTATGGCCGCCACGTAGCCATGCGCGACGTGAACCTGACCTTGGAGCGCGGCGAATTTCTCGGAGTCATCGGCCCCAACGGCGCCGGCAAGACCACCCTGCTCACGGTGCTCAACGGCCTGGGCCGCATCGTGGCGGGCGAGGCCGAGGTACTGGGCCTGCCCGTGACCGCGCGCACCGCCCGAAGCCTGCGGCGGCGCATCGGCTACGTGGCCCAGCTCCAGGATTTCGACCCCCTGCTGCCCATGACCGTGCGCGAGAGCGTGCTGACGGGCTGCTACGGCCGGGTGGGCCTGCTGCGGCGGGTGCCGGACGCGGCGCGGCGGCGCGCCGGGGAATTGCTGGAACTGGTCGGCCTGGACAGCCTGGCGCACCGCCCCCTGGGACATCTTTCCGGCGGGGAGCGCCAGCGCGCGGCCATTGCCCGCGCCCTGCTCCAGGAGCCGGAAATGCTGCTGCTGGACGAACCCACGGCCTCACTTGACTGGCAGGCCCAGCGCGGCATCCTCGGACTGATCCGCACCGTGCACGAACGGTTCGGACTGACCAGCCTGATCGTGACCCACGATTTGAACACCCTGCCCGACGTCTGCACGCGCATCGCCTGCATGAAGTCCGGACGGCTGGAGCGGGTGGACCTGCCCGAAAGGATCGCGGACCCGGAGCTGCTCGGCGCGCTCTACGGCACGCGAATCCGCGTCCTGCGCGAAGCCGGGCGCACGCACCTGCTCTACTGACGCCCGGCGAACACGCCGCAAACGAACGGGGAGACGCATGGACTGGGGATTTCTGGACTACGGCTTCATGCAGAAGGCCTATCTGGCCGGACTGCTCGGCGGCGCGTCCTGCGCGGCCACGGGCGTGCTCGTGGTGACCATGCGCATCACGGCCATCGGCATCTGCATGGCCCACGCAGCCTTTGCCGGGGCGCTGCTGGGCATCCTGCTCGGAGTGGACTGGCTGCTTCCAGCCTTCGCCTTCAGCCTGATTTCGGCCGGGCTGATCGGCCCGCTCTCGGACAGGGCGGACTTCGCCCCGGAAACCGTGGTGGGCATCGTCTTCTCCGCCATGCTCGGACTGGCCTTCCTGTTCCTGGGGCTCATGTCCGGGGCGCGCACCAGCGCGCTGAACCTCTTCTGGGGAAGCATCCTCACGGTGGAGCGCACGGACCTCACGCTCATGGCCCTGGTCTGCGTCCTGCTCCTGCTCGGCCTGACCCTGTTCTTCAAGGAAGTCCGCGCCGTTCTCTGCCATCGCGGCGTGGCCCTGGCCGTGGGCATTCCAGCCACGGCCATCTACTACGCCATGCTCATCTGCACCGGGCTCACGGTCACGGCCTCCCTGCGCAGCATCGGCGGCCTGCTGATCTACAGCCTGGTCATCAACCCGGCTGCGGCCGCATACCAGCTTTCCTACGACCTCAAGCGCATTTTTCTGCTGGCCGTGGTCTTCGGCGTGACCTCCTGCTGGGTGGGGCTGACCTGCTCCTGGTGGCTGGACGTGCCCTCGGGCGCGGTGATCGTGCTCATCTCCACGCTGCTCTTCGTCCTGGCCACGCTGCTTTCCCCGAAGAAGCGCTCCCTGTCCCGGCGGGAGCGTCTGGAAATCGGGTATTCCTCCGGAATCGAAGCCCGCAAGAACGACGCGGCCACGGCGCGCGCATCGCTGTCCGCAAAGGAGTGATGAATATGTATGATGGAAAGGCGGCCTTTTTCGATGCCCAGGCGGAAGCGCCCTGGGCCGACGGCGAATATGGACCCGAAGAGCGGGCCAAGCTGAAGCGTCTATTCGGGCTGCTGCCGGACCTGCGCGGCGCTGCCGTGCTGGAGCCGGGCTGCGGCACCGGCCGGCTGACCCGGGAACTTTCCGAGGCCGTGGGCGGCGAAGGCGCGGTGTTGGCCCTGGACATCAGCCCGCGCATGGTCGCCGTGGCCCGCAAGCGGCTGGGCGACAGCGGCAACGTTGAGCTGCGCGTGGCCGAGCTGGAGACCTGCGAGCTGTCCGGGCGGGTCTTCGACGCGGTCCTCTGCCACCAGGTCTTCCCCCACTTCAACGACCAGTCCCTGGCCCTGACGCGCATTGCCGGATTGCTGCGCTCTACGGGCCTGCTCGTGATCTCCCACTTCATCGGCCGGGAGCGCATCAACGACGTGCACCGCAAGGCCGGAACCGCCGTGGAGGCGGACCTGCTTCCCGAAGAGCCGGAGATGCGCGCCCTGCTGGAGGCGGCGGGCTTCGAGATCCTGCATTACGAAGACGAGGACGAGCGCTACCTGCTCTCCGCCCGGCTGCGGGGCTGAAGCCGCGCCGGAGACTACTTCCCCTTCCCCGCCTTGAGCTGGCCGCAGGCGGCCTTGATGTCCGCGCCCATGGAGCGGCGGATCGTGGCGGTCATGCCCTTGTCCCAGAGCAGCTTTTCGAAGCGGATGACCTGATCCGGGTCCGGGGAGCGGTAGGGGTCGTTCTCCGTGGCGTTGTAGGCGATGAGGTTGACCTTGCAGCGGCGCTGGCCGAGCAGCCTGGCCAGTTGCTTGGCGTGCTCCAGGGAGTCGTTGACCCCGCCGAGCAGCAGGTATTCGAAGGTGATGCGCTCGCGCGGGCGCAGGGGAAAGCGGTCGAGGCAGGCCAGCAGTTCGTCCAGCGGCACCCTGGCCGCCTTGGGCATGATCTGTTCGCGCAGCTCCTGGGTGGGCGCGTGCAGCGAGATGGCGGGCAGGGCCAGCTCGGACTTGCCGAGAATGTCGAGCTGCTTCGGCAGGCCCACGGTGGAAACCGTGGCGCGCCGCCAGGAAATCTTCAGGCCCAGGTTGTTGTTCATGGAGCGCAGCGCGTCCATGAGGTTGTCCAGGTTGTTCAGAGGCTCGCCCATGCCCATGAACACGAGGTTGCGCAGGTCGGCCAGGCCGTTGTCCGCGAGATAGCGGCGGCCCACGAGGATCTGGCCCAGGATTTCGCCGTGGGTCATGTTCCGCTCGAAGCCCATCAGCCCGGTGTTGCAGAAGGTGCAGGCCATGGCGCAGCCCACCTGCGTGGAAAGGCATTGGGTGTAGCGGCCCTGCACGCTGGGAATGAGCACGGTCTCGATGAGCCTGCCGTCCTCCAGGGAGAGCAGGAACTTGACCGTGCCGTCCTGGGAGCGTTGCAGGTCCACCACCTCGGGCCAGCGCACGTAGGAAATCAGGGGCAGGCGCATACGCAGGTCTTTGGAAAGGTTCGTCATTTCCTCGAAGCCGCGGGCGTCCTGCTGCCAGATCCAGCGCCAGATCTGCTGGGTGCGGAAACGCGGTTCGCCGAGGGTTTCCACGACGAACGCCTCAAGGCGGTCATAGGTAAGGTCGAGCAGGTTGATCTTGGTCATATGGCCGAACTTTGTGTCGCGCGGGCGCGGGTGTCAAGGCCGGGCATCGTTCTGCGGCCCCGCGCCCGGACGAGCGCGCGCTCGGAAAAGCCCGCCCGATAATAATGGACGCCAACCGCTTTCAATCAGACGATTTTTCCAGGACTTCCCGATCGTCCGCGAACAGGCGGCCGACGGACGTCACGCGAACGCCATCTCCCCAGTTGGAAAAATCCGGGATTTGTAGCATATAGGCGAGGGAAGCGCCGCTGCGCCAGACCCGACGCAGGCGCGACCGGGCCGAACAACAACCAGGAGGAAGCCATGACCGCCGACAGACTTGACTGGACCAATGCCGGGTTCGCCGACCTGGACGACGCGCAATACCGCGCGCGTGCGGGGGAGCTGGCCGAATTGCTCGGCTCGGAGGTTTCCGGAGGCAAGCTGCCCTTCCTGCGCATGGACTTCGTGCCGGAACTCCTGCCGGAGCTGGACGCGCTGATCCCCTGGCTGCGCGGCTTCGAGCACATGCTCCTGCTCGGCATCGGCGGCTCGGCCCTGGGCGCGCGCGCCTTGCAGAAGGCTTTTGCCCCCGGCCAGGACCAGCCCGGCCACAGCGGCCCCTGGCTCTGGATCGCGGACAACGTGGACGCGGGCTTCCTGGACGTCTGCATGGACAGGCTGCCCGCGGAGAAAACCGTGGTGGTCACGGTGTCCAAATCCGGCGGGACCATCGAGACCGTGGGCCAGTATTTCCTGATGCGCGACTGGATGCGCGCCCGGCTGGGCGACGCCTGGCAGGAGCACATGCTCCTGGTCACGGACGCCGAGGCCGGTTTTCTGCGCGGCGAGGCCCGCGAGCAGGGCATCCGCTCCCTGCCCGTGCCGGACAACCTCGGCGGGCGCTATTCGGTGCTCTCCGCCGTGGGCATGATTCCGGCGGCGTTCCTGGGGCTGGACTGCCGCGCGCTGATCGACGGCGCGCGCGAGGTGGCCGCCCCCCTGGCCAAGCCCGGCCTGACCGGGACCGCCCTGGCCGCGCACCCCGCCTTCGAGCTGGCGGTCTGGGCGCGTTCGCTCATGGACGCCGGGTTTGCCGAAATGATTTTTTTCACCTACATTCCGCCCATGGCTTCGTTCGGAGACTGGTTCGCCCAGCTCTGGGCCGAGAGCCTGGGCAAGCAGGGCAAGGGCAGCCAGCCCATCCCGGCGGTGGGGGTCACGGACCAGCACTCCGTGAACCAGATGTTCCTGGACGGCCCGCGCAACAAGGCCTGCATCTTCCTGACCAGTCCGAGCCAGCCCAGGGGGCCGAGATTCCCGGCGGACCTGCCGGAGAAGTTCGCCTATGTGCGCGGCAAGGATTTCGGCGAGCTGATCCACGCCGAAGGTCTGGGAACGCGCATGGCGCTGAGCAAGTGCGGCGTGCCCCTGGTGGAGGTCCGCCTGGACCGTCCGGACGCCCGCGCCGCCGGTAAGCTCATCGCGCTTTTGGGCGCGGCCACCCTGCTGACCGGCTGGCTCATGGGCATCAACCCCGTGGACCAGCCCGCCGTGGAGCTGGGCAAGCGGCTGGCCAAGGCGCGCCTCGGCGCGGACGGACTCGCGGACGAAAAGGCCGACCTGGACGCGTTTCTCGGCGCGCAACGGAACGAGCAGGAGTTCTAACCTATCAGGAGTTCTCGGGTTTGACCCCTTCAGCCATCAGCCGGGCCATGCCGCTGCAATTCGTCAAGGTGCTCTCCTGGAGCATCCTGCTGCTCATCCTGGCCTTCAACCTGGGACTCTCCTTCTTCATCTCCAACTACGCGGAAAACACGCTCCTGGAGAAGCAGAAGGAATTCAGCCTGCTACTGGCCGAGAACCTCAGCCACCAGATCTACACCCGCTTCACCCTGCCCACCCTCGTGGGCTACGGGCGCATCCGGCTGCGCAACGACGAGCAGTTCACCCGCCTGGACCAGACCGTGCGCACCACGATCCACAGCTTCCGCGTGGAGGAAGTGCGCATCTATTCCCTGGACCAGACCATTTCCTATTCGACCACCAAGGAATTCGTGGGCGACAAGGGCGAAAGCAGCAAATACCTGGACATCGCCCTCACGGACCAAGTCTACAGCTTCGACCTGCACAGCACCATCTCGCGCCTGGGCGCGCTGGTGCGCTTCAACATGCCGCCCGGCACCATGAAGCTCCAGACCTACTACCCGCTGCGCTCCGAGGAAAACCTCAGCGGCGGTCCCACGGGCCACCTCATGGGCGTGCTGGAATTCACCCAGGACATCACCCACGAATACGCCAAGGTCGTCAATTTCGAGCGCCTGGTCGTGGCCTCGGCCCTGGTCACCTCGCTGCTGCTCTTCTACGTGATCATGACCGTGCTGCGGCGCACCGAGCGGCTCAACGAGATCCGCCTGGAAGAAAAGGAACGCCTCGAACGCGAGCTGATGCAGCAGGAAAAGCTGGCGGGCATGGGCCGGATGGTGGCGGGCGTGGCCCACGAAATCCGCAACCCCCTGGGCATCATCCGCTCCACCTCCGAACATCTGCTGAAAAAGGCGCTCAAGGAGGAAAACCCCCAGAGCCGCCTCCTGGAGGCCATCCACGAGGAGTCGAAGCGTCTTTCCAAGGTGGTCACGGACTTCCTGGACTACGCGCGGCCCAAGCAGCCCGCCATGAACGACGTGGACGTGAGCCGCGTCGTCGAGCAGGTGGCCGTCTTCCTGGAGCACGAATGCTCGGAAAAGGGCGTGGTCATCGAACGGGACGTGCAGGATGGGCTCATGGTCCGGGGCGACAAGGACCAGCTCTACCGGGCCTTCTACAACATCGTGGCCAACTCCATCCAGGCCCTGAACGGGCCGGGCTCCATCACCATCAAGGCCGCCCACGAGGTGGACGTGGTCCACATGATCTTCATGGATTCCGGGCCGGGCTTCGCGCCGGAACACATGGACAAGCTCAAGGATCCCTTCTTCACCACCAAGGACACGGGCACGGGCCTGGGCCTGGCCATCGTGGGCAGCATTTTCGAAGGCCACGGCGCGGACTGGTCGCTCTCCTGCGGCATGGAAGGCGGCGCGCGCGTGGACGTGATCTTTCCCGTGCAGGAAACGGTCGCCAACTAATCGCAACCAACCGGGCCCCGCGCCCGGAACCACAGGGCATTTCGACATGAGCGCCAACATTCTTCTCCTGGATGACGAAAAAAACTACCTGCTGGTGCTGGAAAGCGTGCTCACGGACGAAGGCTACTCCGTGACCGCGCTCTCCAGCCCGGAAATGGGCCTCGCCTACCTCGACGACTCCGAAGTGGACGTCATCGTCACGGACATGAAGATGCCGGGCATGAGCGGCCAGGACGTGCTGGAACACGTCAAGCGCAACTACCCCTACATCCCCGTGCTGATCATGACCGCGTTCGGCTCCATCGAATCCGCGGTGGAGGCCATGCGCATCGGCGCCTTCGACTACATCACCAAGCCCTTCAACAACGAGGAGCTGCTCCTCTCCCTGGACAAGGCCGCGCGCTTCGCCCGCACCCAGCAGGAAAACCGCCGCCTGCGCCAGCAGATCCAGGAAAAGTTCGGCCCGAACAACATCATCGGCCGGGGCAAGGCCATGCAGGGCGTGCTGGAGATGGTCCACCGGGCCGGGCCGAGCAAGTCCACGGTGCTGATCACGGGCGAATCCGGCACGGGCAAGGAACTGGTGGCCCGCGCCATCCACAACGTCTCCCCGCGCAAGGACGCGCCGTTCATCTCCGTGAACTGCGCGGCGCTGAACCCCGGCGTGCTCGAAAGCGAACTCTTCGGCCACGAGAAAGGCTCCTTCACCGGAGCCACGGCCCTGCGCAAGGGCCGTTTCGAGAGCGCCAACACCGGCACCCTCTTCCTGGACGAGATCGGCGAAATCTCCATGGACACGCAGGTCAAGCTGCTGCGCGTGCTCCAGGAGCGCACCCTGGAGCGGGTGGGCGGCACCCAGCCCATCGAGGTGGACATCCGCGTGGTCGCCGCCACGAACAAGAACCTCCTGGAAGAGGTCCAGAACGGCAATTTCCGCGAAGACCTCTACTACCGCCTGAACGTGGTCAGCATCGAAATGCCGCCCCTGCGCGAGCGCCGCGAGGACATTCCCCTGCTGGCCGCCTTCTTCCTGGACAAGTACGCCAAGGAGAACGACAAGCCGGTCAAGAGCTTCTCCCCGGCGGCCATGGACTACATCTCCGGCTACGAGTGGCCGGGCAACGTGCGCCAGCTGGAAAACGTCATCGAGCGCTGCGTGGTCCTCGCCTCCCGCGAATTCATCGAGGCCGACGAACTGCCGCCGGAACTGCGCGACGAGGAAAGCCAGTTCAAGGGCGCGGTGGACATGCTCCCGGCCAAGCTCGACCTGCCCCAGACCCTGGAGCGCATCGAGGCCGCCCTGGTGCGCCGCGCCCTGGTGCGCAGCGATTTCGTGCAGGTCAAGGCGGCGGAACTGCTGAATATTTCCAAGAGCCTGCTGCAATACAAGATGAAAAAATACAAGCTCACGACAAAATAGGCCGCGCGGGCCGGACCTGTCCGCCGACGTTTACACCCGCCGCTCTTGCGGGCATCATGGCCCCACAGAGCTTGATGCATGGCCAACACCGTTTCCGAATATATCGACGCGCTGCTCGCGTCCGAACGCCTGGGCGGACAGGTGGCGCACCACCGCCTCCTGCCCGGCTTCGAGCCGCAGTTCGCCGAACCCCGGCGGCCCCTGCCCCGCGTGCTGCGCGAGCTGCTGGCCGCGCGCGGCCTGGACAGGCTCTACTCCCACCAGGCCCATGCCCTCGACCTGGCCCGGTCCGGCCGCAACGTGGTCGTGGCCACGCCCACGGCCAGCGGCAAGACCCTGACCTACAACCTGCCCGTGCTGGAGCAATGCCTGGCCGACCCGGCCTCCCGCGCGCTCTACCTCTTTCCGCTCAAGGCCCTGGCCCAGGACCAGCTCGCCGCGTTCAAGACCCTGACCGCAGCCCTGCCCGAAGGCGCGCACCGCCCGGACGCGGCCATCTATGACGGGGACACCACGCCCCACTTCCGGCGCAAGATCCGCGACAACCTGCCCAACGTGCTGCTGACCAACCCGGACATGCTCCACCTCGGCATGCTCCCGCACCACGAAAAATGGGCCGACCTCTTCGCCAACCTCACCCACGTGGTCGTGGACGAGGTGCACACCTACCGGGGCGTCATGGGCTCGCACATGGCCCTGGTGTTCCGCCGCCTGCTGCGCGTCTGCCGGGCCTGGGGCGCGAACCCGACCTTCATCTTCTGCTCGGCCACGGTGGGCAACCCCGCGGAGCTCTGCGAAATGCTCACCGGGCGCGAAGTCACGGCCGTGACCGAAAGCGGCGCGGGCGCGAGCCCCAGGCACATGGTCTTTCTCAATCCCCTGGACGGCACGGCCCAGGCCGTGATCATGCTCCTCCAGGCCGCCCTGGCCCGCGACCTGCGCACCATCGTCTACGCCCAGTCGCGCAAGCTCACCGAGCTCATCGCGCTCTGGGCGCAGGAGCGTTCCGGCCAGTACAAGGAACGCATCTCGGCCTACCGCGCGGGCTTCCTGCCCGAGGAGCGCCGCGAGATAGAGGGCCGCATGGCTTCCGGAGAGCTGCTGGCCGTGATCTCCACCAGCGCGCTCGAACTCGGCATCGACATCGGCGGCCTGGACCTCTGCATTCTCGCGGGCTACCCCGGCTCGGTCATGGCCACGCTCCAGCGCGGGGGCCGCGTGGGCCGCGCCGGGCGCGAATCCGCCGTGGCCCTGGTCGCGGGGGAGGACGCCCTGGACCAGCACTTCATGCGCCATCCCGAAGACTTTTTCTGCCGCGCGGCCGAGTCCGCCGTGCTCAACCCCTTCAACCCGGCCATCATGCACCGCCACCTGGAGTGCGCCGCCGCCGAGATGGAGATCAAGCCCGGCGAGCCGTTCCTGGACGAAGCCCCCATCCGCCGCGAGGTGGACAACCTCGTGGGCCGGGGCAGGCTCTTCGAGGTCGTCACCGACCGCGTGCAGCCCGGCGGCGGCGTGGAATCCCGCGTCACGGGCATCGTCTGCCCGCGCAAGCGCCCGCACCGCAACGTGGACCTGCGCGGGGCGGGCCGCTCCCTGCACATCGAGGACGCGGACACCCACACCGAGATCGGCACCGTGGACCAGCACCGCGCCTTCAAGGAGACGCATCCCGGCGCGGTCTACCTGCACCGGGGCGCGAGCTGGGTCGTGGACGACCTCGACCTGGAAACCTCCACGGTCCTGGCCCGGCAGCGCCGCGTCAGCTGGTACACCCGCACGCGCGGCTCCAAATCCACGGAGATTCTCGAAATCACCGGCGAGAAGACCGTGCTCGGCACGCGCCTGCACCTGGGCCGCCTGCGCGTCACAGAGGAAATCACCGGCTACGAGAAGCGCAGCGTGCGCGGGGGCAAGATGCTCGGCATCATCCCCCTGGACCTGCCGCCCCTGGTCTTCGAGACCGAGGGAATCTGGTTCCTCGTGCCGGACGAGATGCGCCGCCGCTGCGAGGACAACTATCTGCACTTCATGGGCGGCATCCACGCCCTGGAACACGCGGCCATCGGCATCCTGCCGCTGCTCGTGCTCACGGACCGCAACGACCTCGGCGGCATCTCCACGCCGTTTCACGCCCAGACCGCCGGACCCGCCGTGTTCATCTACGACGGCCTGCCCGGCGGCGCGGGACTGACCCGCCAGGCCTTCCACAAGGGCGAGGAGCTGTTCCGGGCCACGGCCCAGGCCGTGCGCGGCTGCGAATGCGAGCTGGGCTGCCCCAGCTGCGTGCACTCGCCCAAATGCGGCTCCGGCAACCGGCCCATCGACAAGGCCGCGGCCCTGTTCCTGCTCGATGAAATCCTCGGCGGCCAGGCCCCGCCGCCCGCCCCGCTCATTCCCAAACCAGAGGAGGAATCCATGCCCCTGCTCAATCCCGGACGCTTCGGCGTGCTCGACATCGAAACCCGCCGCTCCGCCGACGAAGTGGGCGGCTGGAACCGCTGCGACAAGATGGGCGTGTCCATCGCCGTGCTCTACGACTCCGGCGAGGACCGCTATTTCGACTACGAGGAACACCAGATCGGCGAACTCGTGGAACACCTCAAGCTCCTGGACCTGACCATCGGGTTCAACATCCTGCGCTTCGACTACAAGGTGCTCACCGGGCTGTCCTCCTTCCCGTTCCAGACCCTGCCCACCCTGGACCTGCTCGTGCACATCCACCAGCGCCTGGGCTACCGGGTCAAGCTGGACAACCTCGCCCAGGCCACGCTCAACGCGGCCAAGAGCGCGGACGGACTCCAGGCCCTGAAATGGTGGCAGGAGGGACGGCTCGACCTGATCACCGAATATTGCCGACAGGACGTGGCCGTGACCCGCGACCTGTACACGCACGGCAGGGACAACCGGCACGTCTTCTTCACGAACAAGGCCGGACAGAAAGTGCGCCTGCCCGTGGACTGGTAAGGCATAGCTCAAAAGAGCGCTCTGCCTTTTCCTGCGGCTCGGCACATCCTTGGCGGCGCGGTCCGGATGCGCGGCCAGCGCCGCAAACAGGAGTTCCAAGGGGCTGCGCGCCCTTGACCGCCGGTGGCGTTCCCCGGCCAACGAAGCTTGACGTATTTGTCAGACTCTGGAAAAACATCGGCAGACAAAGGAGATCAGCATGCGCCTGATGGGTCAGACCGTTCCCTTTTTCAAAATGCAGGGCTGCGGCAACGATTTCGTGGCCATCGACAATCGCGAAGTGCGCGTTCCCGAAAGCGTCATGTCCGCCTGGGCCAAGAAAGTCTGCGCGCGCGCCTTCGGCGTGGCCGCGGACGGCATTTTTTTTCTTGAGAACGCGCCAAAGGGTTCCGGCCTGGATTACCGCTGGCACTTCTACAACAACGACGGCTCGCGCGCCGAGATGTGCGGCAACGCCTCGCGCTGCGCGGCCAAGTTGGCCCACGCCGTGGGCCTGGCTCCGGAAGAGCACGTCTTCGGCACGGACGCCGGCCCCATCAAGGCCCAGGTCTTCACGGAAGGCGAAAACGCGGGGCTGGTCCGCGTGCAGCTTACCAAGCCGAAAAAGCTGACCCTGAACGCGGCGCTGCGCTTCAAGGACGACGAATTCACGGTCCATTCCGTGGATACGGGCGTGCCCCACGCCGTGGTGCTGGTGAAAAACGCCGCCGCAGTGGACGTGCAGACCATCGGTTCGGTGATCCGCTTCCACGAGCATTTTCAGCCCGCCGGAACCAACGTCAACTTCGTGCAGGTCACCGGCCCGGATTCGCTGATCTGCCGCACCTACGAGCGCGGCGTGGAAGCCGAGACCTACGCCTGCGGCACCGGGGCTGTGGCCTCCCAGGTCGTCGCCAACAGCCTGGGGCTGACTGGGCCGGAAGTCAAAGTGACCACGTCCGGGGGCGAAATTCTCGGCGTGATCCTCGAAGACGGCAAGCCGTACCTGCAAGGCGCGGCCACCCTCGTCTTCACCGGAACGCTGAATCTGGACGCGCTGGGATTGAGCCTCTAGGCTGGGGACTTCCGCAGCCGCATGCAAACGCATTTTGCCCCGGAAGCCGAGCGACGCATCGGCTTCCGGGGCGGCTGTTTTTCGGGCGCCGAGGTCCGGCTCACCCGGCCCTGGCGGACCAGGCGCGGATTCTCGCTCGCTCCTCTGCGGAAATGCAGAGCGTGCGCAAAAAACGTTCGTGCTGTTCCGGAGAGCTGCGCTCAAAGGTGCGGTGCCAGGCGTCCATGTCCTCCTCGCTGAACCCGGAGTCGGCGAGCAGGCGCACCCAGGCCTCCTTGTCCAGAACGCCGTCCTCCGGCAGCTTGCCGCTGCCGAGCAGCCGCAGAACCAGACGCTGCTGATCGCGCAGGGCGCGGATTTCCGCGGAAAGCTCCTCCAGGCGGGATTCCAGCGCCTGGGCCACGCGGTTGTGCGGCGCGTCGAGCACTTCCGCGATTTCCGCAAGGGGCATCCCGGCCGAACGGTAGGTCAGGATCTGTTCCAGCCGGGCCGCGTCCGCGTCGGAGTATTCGCGGTACTCCCCCGGCGCGTGCGCCGAGGGCCGGAGCAGCCCGATGCGGTCGTAGTAGAGCAGCGCGCTGCGCGAAAGCCCGTACCGTTTCGCCAATCTTCCCACCGTGTACATGAACGCCCCTCCTTCGAATCCGGCGCAGCCGCCCGGCCCAAAACTCACTCGGTACGCATGGTCCCGGTGGCCAGGTAATGGTTAAGCAGCGCCTCCAGCAGGTCTGCCTGGGCAGCGTATTTCGTCTCGGTCATCTCGGCAACCCGTTCGTTTCCCGCCTGATCCAATCCGGTGTAGGTGCGGGTCCAGACGCTTCGGCTCCCGCCGCAGGAAAGGTTTTCCAGGTCGATGGCGAGCCGGGTGAGGTGGTGCGGACCGGCGATGACGTACTCGATGCGCCGGGGCGGCTCGTAGCGCGAACAGGTCCAGGTCTGCGGTCCCTGGTCCGGAAATGCCGTGAGAAACACGCAGTCCAGCTCGGCCGCGCCGCTTGCGCTGTGGACCAAATCGCACCGCCAATGCGGGATCCATTCGTATTCAAGCACCGGGCAGAGCAGCGGAAAGACCTTTTCCGCAGGAGCCGGATGCAGCATGAGATTGCCTCGGACAACCCGTTCAGCCTTGAATGCAGTCATGTTTTTTCTCCTTGAATTGAATGCGGCGGACCGGAAACGGCACGCCAAAAGACCCGTCTGCGGGGTGAAGCCGTAGACGGGTCAAGGAGAAAATTCAGAAAAAATGAAATCGAAAATCAGCGTTCGGACACGGCCAGCCGCACCCCAAGCAGAAGAAAAAAGCCGCCCAGGCTGCGGTCCATCCAGCGGCAGAAGCGCGGATTTCGGCGCAGTCCCGTGGAAACGCGGTCGCCCATGAGCACGAAAAACGGCTCGATGCACGCCGCCACCGCGATGATCAGGCTGCCGTGCAGGAGCAGCTGCATGGGGGGGGAACCTGCGCCTTCCACCGTGAACTGGGGCAGAAAGGCGAGAAAAAAGATGGCCACCTTGGGATTGAAGAGGTCGATGAGCACGCCTTGCAGGAAAACCCGGCCGGGCCGGACCGGCTCCCCGTCCCGGGCCTGCGCCTGGAAGCCCCCGCGCGAGCGCAGCGCCTGGACGCCGAGCCAGAGCAGGTAGGCCGCGCCGAGGTATTTGACCACGGAAAACGCCGTGGCCGAGGCCGCGAGAATGGCGGAAAGCCCCACCGCCGCAAAAAGCACGTGGCAGAACGCGCCGCCCCAGACGCCGAGCATGGCCGCGAAACCGCAGACCCGGCCGCCGCGCACGGTATGCGCCAGAATGAAGCCGATGTCCGGACCGGGAGAAAGATTCAGCAATACCGCCGCCGTCAGAAACGTCAGCCAGTGCTGGAGGTCGTAAGCGAAGATCACGTTGCAGCTCCTGTTTCCCTCCGGGGTAGACAAGCACCGGGAGAAAGTAAAGAACCGCCCTCACGCAGGCGCCATTTGCTTCGTGCGGAGCGCAACTCCGGAAAAAGCATGCACATTTTTGTCAACATCCACGGAAAGCGTTTACTCCCGTACCGTTTTGCTCTACAACCTGCTTTCGGCAGAACTCCCGTTTTCTTGCAAGCATTGGGGGCATCCATGAAAATTTCCGAAAGAATCCGTCGATTGAAGCCGTCCGCAACCCTGACCATCAACGCCAAGACGCAGGAATTGCGCGCTTCCGGACGGGAAGTGGTCAGCCTGGCCGTGGGCGAGCCGGACTTCGGCACCCCGCAGCACGTCATCGACGCCGCGAAAAAAGCTCTGGACGACGGCAAAACCCGCTACACCCCGGTGCCCGGACTGCCCGATCTGCGCAAGGCCGCCGCTGGATATTTCGATCGTTTTTACGGCGCGAAAGCCGAAGCGGACAACGTCATCTGCACCGCCGGAGGCAAGCAGGCGCTCTACAACCTCTTCATGGCCCTGCTCGATCCCGGCGACGAAGTGCTGCTGCCCGGACCCTACTGGGTCAGCTACCCGGCCATGATCGACCTGGCCCAGGGCGTGACCAAGGTCGTGCCCGCCAGCGAAAACAACGGCTTTCTCGTGACCATCGACGACCTGGAAAAGCAGGTCACGGACAAGACGCGCATCCTCCTGCTGAACTCGCCGTCCAACCCCACGGGCGGCGCCTACTCGCAGGAACAGCTCGACGAACTGGCCGAGTGGGCGCTCTCCAAAAACATCTTCGTCATCTCCGACGAGGTCTACGACCGGCTCGTCTACGCCCCGGCCAAGTCCGCGTCCCTCTCGCCCTTCTGGCAGAAGCACCCGGAAAACGTGGCCGTGGTCAACGCCCTTTCCAAGAGCTTCTGCCTCACGGGCATGCGCGTGGGCTTCGCCCTGGCGCACCCCGACCTGGTCAAGGGCATGTCCAAGATCCAGGGCCAGTCCACCTCGAACATCAACTCCGTGACCCAGTACGCGGCCATGGCCGCCTTCGAAGGCTCCTGGGACATCCTCGACGAAATGAACACCGCCTTCGCCCGGCGGCGCGACTACATCCTCGACGTGCTCGGCTCCTGGCCCGGCGTGACCTGCCCCAAGCCCGACGGCGCGTTCTACGTCTTCCCGGTGCTGGCCTCGCTCTATAAGAACGGCATCACCGACTCCACCTCGCTCTGCACCAAGGTGCTCGAAGAGGCGGGCGTGGCGCTCGTGCCCGGTGCGGCCTTCGGCGACGACCGCTGCGTGCGCATCTCCTACGCGGTCAGCGACGACGTGCTCGCCCAGGCGCTCGACAAGATGGCCAAAGTGCTCGTGAAATAAACGGGATATCGTAATTTTTTTGGGGGAGGGGAAACCCTTTGAAAAGGGTTCTCCCCTCCCCCAAACCCCCACCCTAAATCTTTCGCCTCTCGCGGCTGCGCCGCTCGTCTGGACTCGTTCCAGCCTTCTGATCCTCGAAAACAGGCTTAGCCTGTTTCCGAGGATCA